>JAPOQT010000169.1 GCA_026710525.1 Pseudomonadota bacterium | reverse complement strand
GAAGAAGCAAGACAAGAGAAGCTGTTTGTTGCCACTTGGCTTCACTAGCTGTGATGAATTGATCGATGATAATTTGAGCACCATTAGCGAAATCACCGAATTGGGCTTCCCACAGAACCAGGGCTTTGGGAGCTCCCACAGCGTAACCAAATTCAAAACCAAGACAACCAAGCTCAGATAATGGTGAGTTGAGGATTTCTACCTGGGGTATGTGTTTTTTAGTAGAGAGCTCTGAAAGAAAATTATAAACTTGCCCTGTTTTGATATCAGTGATAGTGCCATGGCGTGAGCTAAATGTTCCCCTTTGGACATCTTGTCCTGAAAGACGAATAGGATGACCTTCAAGAGCTAAACTACCAAGAGCTAGTAGCTCAGCTGTTGCCCAATCAAAGACGCCTTTATTATTCTTAGTATTATGGGGTGCTAACAAGGTATTCACGGCTTGAGGCATATTACTTCGTGCTTTGAGTATTTTCATAATCTTTGGATGAGGATGAAAATCACTGGGAGCTGTTCCGAGATGGTTGGTTATTTTAGTTAATTGAGTTAAGGATATACTCGTCTTCACTGGTTGAAAAAAATCTTTGATGGGTATTTTAGGGGCGGACAAGGCGTAGGCAAGGTCCTTGGCTAACAACGGAGCAGGATGAGTGGTTTGGTTACCCTGTTTGTTCTTCACTGTTAGATATGACTTTTGTAATAGATCTTGCCATGTTTTTTCCATACTGAGAATTTCATCAGCAGTCATGACTGCTGCACGAGTTAACTGTTCTTTATAAAGCTTATAGCTACTAGGATGCTGTTTGATCACTTGATACATTAAAGGCTGAGTGAATGATGGTTCGTCGCTTTCATTGTGGCCATGTCTTCGGTAACCAACAACATCAATAAACACATCTTTGTGAAAAGCATAACGGTATCTACTAGCTAATGTGACAGCCCAAATACACGCTTCAGGATCATCACTATTGACGTGAATAATGGGTGATTCAATGAATTTAGCGAGATCAGAGGCATAATGACAGCTGCGAGATTCATGGGGTGATGTGGTAAAACCAACCTGATTGTTCAAGATAATATGGATACTGCCACCACAGCTATAACCTTTGAGTTGGGAGAGATTGAGGGTTTCAGCAACGATTCCTTGGCCAGAGAAAGCCGCATCTCCATGGAGTATCACCGGAATCACTTTACGGTGACGGTCATCTTGTAATATTTGCTGTCTTGCTCGGACAAAGCCATTGATCACAGGGCCAATCGCTTCTAGATGAGAAGGATTGGGGGCAAGATATATCCGGACTTTTTGACCAGATATTGAAGTGACCTCGCTAGCGTAACCAATGTGGTACTTCACATCGCCGTCAATATCAAAAGGGTTATACTCACTTTCTTCAAAACTTTTGAGAATCTGTTCTTTCGGTTTTTCCATAAAGTTTACTAGGACATTCAGTCGGCCACGATGGGCCATACCTAAACAGATTTCCTCAGTTCCTTGTTGCACTAAGTCATCGGCTAAGAACCTTAGCATGGGCACTAATACATCGATGCCTTCACAAGAAAATCTTTTTTTTCCCAGATATCTTTTATGGAGAAACTTCTCAAAACCTTCGGTCTGACAGAGATCTTTGAGTAAGATTTTTTGCTGCTCACTCTCAAAAGTTGGTTTGTTTTCACAAGATTCCATATGATCTTGAAACCATTGACGTTCTTTGGGACTTTGTAAATGACAGTAATCAGCGCCCACACTTCTTGTGTAAGTGCGTTGTAGTTTTTCAGTAATACCTTTAATGGTTAAAGGACGGCCGGCAAAATCAGCGGTGAGGTAAACCTTGGGATCATCGAGAGTAATACCGTAGTGTTCAGGAAGCAGGTGAGAAGGTGTGGTCGGCGGTTCTTGAGCAAGTGGGTTAATGTGGGCACTGAGGTGACCAAGACTGCGGTATGCGTGGATAAAATTGGTGATTTTAGCGGTGGTAAGATCTGATGGTTCATCAAAAGGTGTTGTTGGTGCATCTTGTTTGCTGTGGTTTAGGGTCGAGGGTTCTCCACGGTCCTTATTCTTTGTTGTCGGCAAGTGCTGATAGGATTGGTTGATGCCAGCAAAATATTGTTGCCAGTTCTCATCCACAGAGTTAGGATCTTTTTGCCATTCAGTCCAAAGGGATTCGAGATAATCTGAGCTACCAAGAGAAACAGAACTATGGTCAAGTGGCTTAACAGCATGATCATCTTGACTATCAGGGTCATCAAATAAGGACTGAGACATAGGAGTCATAATCGTAAGAAAATGTAAGTAGTTAAACGAAATATATAAGAAAAGATAACATAAAACACATAGGATTATATGATGTGTAGGTTGCCCTGATTTTTCTTCCTCGGCAAATCCCTAATCTACTTAATAATTGATGAATGTTCAAGTGATAGAACCTCATGAAAAGTCATGGCGAGAAGGTGCTTTTGATTTATCCATCGCTGCCAGTGATAGTGCTAACTATGAAGGCTGCGGTTATGAGATGCTAAGGCCGATTCTTTAATAGCCTCACTCAACGATGGATGGGCATGACAAGTACGTGCGATGTCTTCAGCTGATGCTTTAAAATTCATAGCGACAGCCATTTCTGCTACCAATTCTGATGCGTGAGGACTTACCATATGGACCCCAAGAACTTCATCCGTTTTCGGATCAGCATACATTTTTATAAAACCACTATCATCACCCCAAACTTTGGCGCGAGCATTGCCTTTGAGAGCAAATGATCCTTGTTTAAATGGTAGGTTTTGTTGTTTTAAATCTCGATCATTGAAACCAATGGAGGCGACCTCAGGCCAAGTGTATATCACATTCGGAATAGTATGATAATTGACGTAGCCTGTTTGACCAGCCAGTATTTCACTCACAGCAACACCCTCGACTTCAGCTTTATGGGCAAGCATCGGACCTTTGATCACATCGCCGATGGCAAATATTCCTGGAGTCTTTGTGGCGTAACGATGATCTGTGATAATGTATCCCCGATGATCTCGTAAATTATCGCCTAACTGTTCTAAACCTAAGCCTTCGGTGTTTGGTTGTCTCCCGACACTGTACAGCACTTTATCGGCTAAGACCTCAAGGTTAGTTTGGTTTTTAGCGCTGCCTTTAATAACGGCTCCTTTTTTAGAGATGGTCACTGACTCAATATGACAAGAGAGATGGAGTGTGATGTTATGATTTTTTAAATGTCTGACCATATATTTTCCCAAAGACGAATCCATGCCTTCAAGGAGGCTTGGCTGTGCTTCTAAAATCACAACTTCCGTGCCAAGTCTTTGCCAAACACTGCCAAGCTCAAGGCCAATGACACCGCCGCCAATAATCGCTAGTTTTTTAGGAATAGAAGGAAAACTTAGAGCATCAGTGGAGTCACAGATGATGTGATGGTCGACGGCAGCCAAGGGGAGAGCTCGAGGTTGAGAGCCAGTGGCAATAATGACATTTTTCGATAGTATTTGTGTTTGGCCACCGCTGGTGAGTTTAACCGAGGTCCTCCTGAGCCCATCTTTGGTGAGGGAGTGAGCTTCGAAAAAACCGCGTCCTTTGATATG
>JAPOQT010000168.1 GCA_026710525.1 Pseudomonadota bacterium | reverse complement strand
GGAGCGAATCATTGATTTTTTGCCGAGTGATAATGGATTTATTTTTCTTGATATCATCATAATGATACGGGACCTTATCATACGGTAGTATTCACAATCACTATGAAATATCAGGTAATAACAAGCAAGCTGTGCACACAGTCCACCGTGATTTTTCGAACATCGGATAAAGAATATTAAGCTTTAGGAGGCTCTTTACTCTTACCTCGTGATTGTTGTCAAAAACTGTTCAGGAAAGGTTTTGTGGATTTAAATCCACTGATTTCTTCGCTTACGTTATCGTAAATCACAGGACTTAAAAATTCACCCAATTTGGGACTTGAGCTATCCACAGAGGGTCATATAAAAGAAAATGCTGGTCCTCATTATGACAGCAAAAGATTAGCAACAATAGTTATATTGGAGGTGTACGGCGTTACCTATGCCAAGAATGCAAGCGGTCTTTCAACCGGATATGGTATTTTATACGCTGCCAAAAACCCTCTACGTATCACTAGATTATGACCATTTTCTTTATTGAGAAAAATTCTATTCGCTATATGGCAGAGAATTGAGATATTCCTAGCAGCACCGACTTTTATTGGTGTCATAAAATACGACAAGCATTGAGTATTTAAACTGAACGCAAAGAGTCTCTATGAGATGAAAGTTATTTTCCCCTTAGTTTTATTTAAAGTAAATAACAAAGGAAACAGTTTGGGTATTGGTTACCTCTGATTGAGATAACAATTCACCCATTCAAGTAAGCTGTTTCGGACAGCTAACAAAACACATATTCAAGGGCATCTTACCCGACATATCACATCTAAACCTACCCTAGTAACTGATGGTTACTCATCATATGACGGCAAAATCTTAGGTATAGGATATTCAAAAAGTGCTCAAAATCTTGTTATTGGATTGATCTGATCTTGAGATCTTAGGGGCGGCGGTAAAAGTTTGACTCTTGTTCATCATGTCCATAACTTTGTTTTTAATACCTGGGATAACCATAGAGATCAGAGTCAAAATGATGTGTATTTATTTGGATGTCTAGCAATGATAGAGAGTAGATCTTAAGATTAATTTTTTAAAAAAATTTTATTTTAACTAAAATTATCCGATCTCTGATCACTGGATAATCTTGTTTTTTATAAAAAATCCCGTTGGCTCATATTTTTTGGCCATATTGAGAAGCCCCCTAAGCTGTTATAACAACAAAGAACATGATGATGGTTTGTTTGTGGGGGGCGAAAGATCCATTATATTTGTCGAACATAAACTCTGGGGAGTAACGAGTGAGCGAAGACAACGTTGAGAAAGGTCACACGACGGAGTATGCTTCTTTGTTGTACGATGTGTTTTTTAGTGGACCCGCCTGTGATCCTAGCAAAACCCAGCAACGTAGTGCTAGGTTGGATATTGAACCCGTATTAGATCTTGAAGAGCTAGATCATCCAGATCATCACATCACCCGGATTCTTGAGGTCGCCATTAAAAAAAGGTTGCTTGGATTCAAAGGTTACCGACCCCTCGCTGAAGAAAAAATGTTGTTATCTCTTCTTAAGTTAGCCAAAGATGGTCCTGAACCCAGCCATGACACTAGCCATCTACTTGCCGGCGAAGATCAAGATGAAAAGTGTGTTGAGTATATTGAACAGAAACTTCATCTTAATATCCTCTGTGACGGATTTTGCAAGTTCATGGGTATCGTTAGTCAGAACAAATTTACCGCAGATGATTTTGCGTTAGAGGGTACTATTATTGGTAATCATCGTATCACTGTTCATGTTGAATATACCACCACCATCAGCCCTGATATCGCCAGTAAGCATGTGTCTAGGGTCGGTGATTTCAGCAAATTCTCAAACTCTCAAGAGTTGGTGTTTTGTTATTTATATCAACCAACACATAAGAAAGGTATGCCAGAAATCGTAACATTTTGTTCGCAGAATATTTGGGATGAAATCAAAGAAAAGAATTATAGTCATTCAATTAAAAACACGATTTACACCATTAATCATGATGGCAGTCAGCCAGTGCATATGATGACATATCACAATACATTACTTATAAATTATCAAAAAAAACAGGTGCACAAGGCCATTTGGTCTGTAGCTGAGAAATTGCGAGGAGGTGTCAGTAGTCCCTGGGGTTTTAAAGAATTTATTATTGGTTTTTTATTTTACCGGTTCCTCTCTGAGAGGTTAAGTTTTTATATCGAGAATAAGGAAAAAGAAGCGGGCAATACTCATTTTTCATACCAGTCTTTAGATGATAACGTGGCAGAAAGAGCTCGACGCATGATCGTCGAAGAACAAGGTTACTTTATTCTGCCAAGTGAATTGTACAGTCGTGTTTGTATCAGGGCCAAAAATGATCCTAATCTCAACGAAACCTTGAGTAATATTTTTAGCAATATCGAGCATTCAGCCCGAGGTTCCCATAGCCATAGAGACTTTTACGGTATATTTGATGATATTCATTTGCACAGTAAACGCCTTGGTCAACGTCCAGTTGTGAGAAACAAAAAACTGGCACAAATATTACTGTCTTTGCAAGACCTAAACATAGTTCATGATAATGATGTTGATTATTTTGGCTATGGTTACCAATATCTCATTAGTCAATACGCTAAAAAAGCTAGTAAAGACTTTTTTTTCACACCTCCCGAAGTTGGGCAACTACTGGCTCGACTAGTACCCATAGACCAAAATATGAAAAAAGATATGAAAAAAGTTTATGATCCGGCTTGTGGTTCAGGCTCGTTGCTTTTAAGTATGGCAAATCGCCTGAGTAAGCATGGCATCAACTCAGAATTTTTTGGCCAGGAGATTAAGTTCACTACCTATAATTTTTGTCGAATGAACCTGTTTCTCCACAATGTTGGTTATGAGCTTTTTGATATTCATTATGGTGATACTTTAGCTAAGCCCTATTACATAGATCAAGCCCCCTTCGATATGATTCTATCACATCTCCCACCATCAACTAAGTGGAGTAGTCACAAAAACCCACTGAACACAAGTGATGAGCGGTTTGTCGCTGCTGGGGTCCTTGCGCCACCAAGTTATGCTGATTGGGCTTTTGTGATGCACTGCCTTGCTTGGCTTTCAGCAGGAGGGGCAGCATGTATCATTATGTATTCTGGTGCTTTGCGGCGGGATGGCGCTGAAAAAAAAATAAGAAAATATGTGGTTGAAAATAATCTTATCGACTGTGTGATCAGTTTACCAGATGACCTATATTTCGAGTCAAATATGCCGTCATGTGTGGTGATTTTTAAAAAAAACAAAGTGAACAACAGTATGTACTTCCTTGATGGTTCATCGCGATTTGTCCGACATTCAGGCA
Organism: Pseudomonadota bacterium; assembly: GCA_026710525.1. Lineage (GTDB taxonomy): Bacteria > Bdellovibrionota_B > Oligoflexia > Oligoflexales > Bin106 > Bin106. The sequence goes on along the minus strand of JAPOQT010000168.1, from coordinate 1,139 downwards.
AAAGCAAGCTAAGTGACCAAGATGTTGATTTTTTGGTGAGTGCTTATCAAAAAAGGCAATCCATTCCCCATATCAGTCGTGAAGTTAGCATCGATGAACTGCAAGATTATGATTATATACTGCTGCCAAGCAAGTATGTTAAGCCGATTTCAAAAAAGAACCAGTATGATGAAGAGAGAAACATTACTGAGATTGAGGCTCGTATCGATTGGTTAGTCAGGCACCAAAATAGATTGAGAGAGCAAATTGCTCGACTCACTCATCCGAACAGGGAGAAGCTAGCTAGCTAATCACGTTACTTAGGAGTCTTACTACATGCGAACGTATCTTCACATTATTGCTAACCTCAAGGTAAATAAGTCAACCAAATGTCCGTTAGGTGAGTTGTGCGAATTAGACATCGGTCAAAGACTATCAAAAATCGATATTGATAGTGCGCCAGGAAGTTATCCTGTGACCTGTAACGGTACTAAGCCGCTGGGCTACACCCGTCTTTGGAATATGAATAATGCTCCTCTTGGTATTGTGATGAGTGGTGATGTTGGTCGAGTTGATTGGACCGAAGGAAGGTACTGGAATGGTTTAGGGCGCTGCTCTTGTATTCTGAAGAGTCAAACAGAGATTACCGAGCGTTACCTCTATTATTTTCTCAAGTGGCAAAAAGCCGAACTCTTGCATTTGATCACTGGTCATACCTCTCGTTATGTGACGAAAAAACAGTTGCAAAGGTTTCCTATTATCTATCCCAGTCTTCCTCTACAAAAATCCATTGCTAATTTTTTAGATGTTTTGGTCAAGTTCAAGGAGATTCTTGAGGAAGGTCTTTGTGAGCACAACAAGTGGTACCATTATTACCGGTCGCGCCTTGTTTCTGAGCAAAGTAATACCGAGATAGTACCTTATCTTCTCCGCGAAGTTTGTCACATTCACGACGGCACTTCCCAACCAGAGAAATCTGCTGTGAAGCCAAATATATCAGGTAGGATTAGTATTAAAACGCGGGGCGATGATGTTGGCGAAGTCGAGTGGCTTGGGCAACGTCGGTCGAAAACAAAACAGCATGTCATCTGTGAAGTCCCAGGTGATGGTCCCGCATTGTCTCGTTGGCTTTATTATTATCTTTTGGAGAGGGTGACAAG
>JAPOQT010000167.1 GCA_026710525.1 Pseudomonadota bacterium | reverse complement strand
GTGCCTGGAGCATCACCGTGGTGTGACGATGATCAAATCCGTAAGCCTGTGCTCGACTCTTAGCGATTTGTCGTTTAAGTTTATGTTTACCAGGTAATCCTAGTGTTTGCCCGAGGGTGAACTCAAGCATCGAATGACGGTCAGTGGTTTTTGATAACATTCGAATATGAGGAGATAACCAAGCAGCATCTTTTTTTTCTTGCAAGACAAAAGAGCGAGCAAGATAGCTTTTTTGTTGTGATTGGGGGTGAGAGGCGAGTTCGCGCAAAGACGCGCGAAAACTTACTAACGTTGTCTGTTTTGACTGGGCATATAAGTTAGCTAAAGGATGGAAAAGTAGAATCATCAAAAGGCACAACAGTGTTGCCCTAGAGGTCATTCCCTTCACGATACAATGATATCTAATAACACAGAGCATAGTTCACACAGGGATCAAATTTAGCGATGTTTTTTGATACTTTGATACGATTTTTAATTCGCTGTTAACACATGATATCACAAACCACTGTTATATGACAGCTTAAGAAAAGCGGACTTGTTTTATGTTAAAAAAGACATTATAATCTTGCAGAGACTTCTGCGCTATGGACGCAGAGTTATTCAGTATCCATGCATGGGGTGTTAGTTGCTGGATGAGCAACGCCTAGCAGTCTCTTGTGCTTGCAGATCTTTTTTTTTGTTGGCGCTTCTTACTTACCCATTTTTTATCTGGCGTTTGCCATAGTTGTTTAAACCCAGCAGGGTTATATATTTAATGTTCATTAGTGACTTAGACGATAACAACCTCATTAGGATGAATTTTGGAGACAGATTATTATGAATAACCATTTTTTGCTATTACTCCCATTAGTTATGTTAGTTATGATTTTCGTATCTTGCCGTACTCCCTATGAAACAGGGCGAGAGAATAACTATCAGCTCCAGGGAGTGTATGATCAAACACATATTCTCAGGCTCACAAGGGTTGCTAATCAGCCAGGCCGTTATCATTTTGAAAGTTGTGCATTCAAAGCCCACCGGGTTATTGACGAAGGCAGCTGTGTTCCTTCTTTTAAAAACGTTGATAATGCTAGTGTTATGTTTGCTTTAAATACCGTGAAAGATATGGAGCTTAGCGATAAAGTCAAACAACAGTTAATTGCCATGAATGAGAGCTGGGAACAATATCAAAAAGCTCTCAGTCAGCAAGCAAGAGGTAGTAATACAGCAAGCACGGTCAGAGGGTTAGGCACAGGAGCTGTGTTAGTTAGTGGTGGGGTTTTAGGTTACAAAGCTATTAAGGCGGCAGAAAATTTATCGGATGCCCAGAGTAATCTAAGGGTTTTTAAAGAGTGGCAAGAGCTATTTGGCGATGATGGATTTCACGCAGAGATGGGTGCGAAAGAACTCACTCTTTCGGCTGAAGAATTAGGAGAAAACTATAACGAGTCAAAAAAAATGCTCGAATCACTCGACTTAAGAGCTTACCAAGTCATAGAGTCTTCTTTATCTGGAGACACATTAACACAACTGAAGTCAGGGTACATTTTTAGTGATGATTTTGAGCTGTTTTATGCTACCGTGAGAGATCAATTTAAGGGTCCAGTATCAATGCCAAATCATGCCGGCAAAGCTCTTAAGGCCTCCACAGAATATCCTGAATATTTTGATTTACTCAAGAAGGCTGTCGGAGACTATTATTCTGCTGGCCATTCTCTGCGGCAGATCATTCATCCAGAGTTTTACGATCACTTTGTCACATACTACCTGCGTCCAGAAGCAGGACAATTTCCTATTTATCAAAAACTTGGCGTTAATTTTACCAAGAGAGGTGCTTTAAAATTCGCACATCCTGATCTTGCTAGTTATGTCACGGGTGAAACGTTTCTGAACGATTATCGTAGCTATATAGCTTTAGAAGGGAGTAGTCCGTCTCTCGTGCGCGCAGCAAACTTAGTCCGAGCCTATGAAAGAGTAAGTCATCGCCTTCCATCTCTCACCCCAAAAGGTTCGCGTTCTGAGCTAGAAGTTGCGGAAAATACGGCGCGCCAGTCATTGGCACGCTCATGGAAAAAAGCCGTATTGATCCCGGTCCTGTTTGTGGGAGCTAGCGCAGCTGCTTCAGCAGCTATTCTTAGTTACAGTGGCCGCAATGTTCCTCAGGCGACAGAAGAGTTTGAAAAGACGAAAGCAGGCTTTGATTCACTGCAGGTTGTCCTAAAATCTTCAGCTTTAACAACGTTTAACGCTCCCATGCATGAACATGAAAAAGTTGAATCTGTTGAGCAAGTTCTCAGTGCATTAGGAAGCTACTTGCTGAACTACTGGGCTGAGTCCATGGAAGAATTGCCTCGTATTGAGCGTTACTGTGTGCCGAAAAAGAACTTAGGTATTTTTAACAGTCAAAAGTGTTCGCTGATTAGTTTTTAAAAACGTCTGGCGTCAATGGAGCAAGGATATTCTGCCATCTCTGATGGGTGATTTTTTTGTTTCAGCCACAGTTTAACAGTTGAATTTCTTCAGGTGACGTCCGAAGTTCATTAAAGATTTGGTGACGTTTGACTTTGTCAGTGTGTCTCCATAACTCACTACGGCGACAACCCTATTTTGCTCTCCTTGACAAAGCCATGAGTTTTTTTTATGACTCTGAGGGTTAGTTATTAGGGAGGTTCCTCTTAATAACCAGTCTGAAATAAGCCAAAGAACAGCTATCTGATCACAAGAGGAGTCAGGGATAGATTTTAGGGGGCCGGTATACATCATCAGTGCATCCTTTTGGTTAGTAGTACCATTTGCTAAAATAATTTCGAAAGGAATAGGAGACTGATCTAAAAAATTATACAACAAACGAAAGGGAGCACACCAAGGATGGGAACCATGATCTGGAAATTGATCATTAGTATGGGGGAGTAATATTTTTTCACAGTGTTGATCAACAAGCTCAATAGAAAAATCTTTATAATCACCGACAATGGAAGCAAACATAGGCAAAATTTCAGGGTTACCTTCCTTTGGTTCAACGTAGTGGAGGTCCTGTGCCGAGTATGAGACTTCACGCACTGGTGGTAAATCATCTTTCTGCGAGTCTTGTTTCGACGGCTGAGTATATTTTTTTTTAGTTAAATTTGATAAATAAAACTTAGCTGTCACATGGTAATCTCCTTGCCAAGGCAAGTTTTGTAGACATTTTCGCCACATCAGTTGCCGGCGACGTTGAGAGTCTTTGCTATGACGAGAGCTATCTAATTCAAATGAAACAGACCAGTAGCCCCTATTTGTTCCTGTCTTCTGAGTATTACTACTTGACTTTGATGGTGGGGAAATCTGAAGCTGATAAGGCCAAAAACCACTCAGCTTAACCGCTGAAATCACCTCCCTTATTTGAGGCAGAGTACACTGACGCCAAGTCACCTTAATGTGATAGCTCATAGCAAGTACCCCTAAAGCTAAGGCCTGATTATAGCGTTGAATAAGACGCTCTGGCGTTAAAGCGTGTTGTAATTTAAGTGGCCTTAAAATCTCAAGATCAGCAAACAAGGACGTTCGCAGGTCTTCTGGATTCATATGAAATGTTTTGGCTAAACTGGCTTCGTAATCCTGAAAGCTTAGCTTCTGGGTGCGTAGACGATCAGCTTGAGCTAAGATCTCATGCCTTGATTCAGCAACTTTAGCCTCAATGGCAATTAAAAAATGGTCAGCCAGAACTTTTTTCAATCCCTGACCTAATATCATTCCTCCTCGATCTAATTGATGATCAGCTTCGGCAATAAAACGATCAAGCTCTAAAAACGTTTTACCCTGTGTGTCTTTTACAAAGCCGATAAAATCATGAACGAATCGATATTCTTCTGTTTTCTCAAAAGCCTCTGAGGTATTATGCCTCATAGATTTTCCTGGCTGATGGTCTTGAGGATTGGCAGCAATAAAAGCGACCTGCCAAATCGTAGCACCTCTTTTGGCTATTCGAAAACGTAATTGATCATGAGTAAGCATCGTGTTTTCTTCTTCTGTTTTTCATACTTAGTTCTCCGGTTTCGGAAGAAATCAATTCATACAGCTTGGCTCTTTTTCCTTCACGATAACGCAGTATCCTACCTAGTCTTTGGACATGCTCTCGCACTGATCCAGTACCCGAGACCACAATGCCCACCGTGGCATCAGGTACATCCACCCCCTCATTTAACACCTTTGATGTTACCAAACAATGAATATTACCTTCTAAGAAATCACGCAGTAGTAATTTTCTTTCTGCTTTTTTGGTGTGATGAGTGAGTACCGGGAGAAAATATTTTAGACCGATTTGATAAGCTAACTCATTATCTTGAGTAAAAATCAGGATTTTTTCTTTTGGGTTTTCCTGGAAAATTTGCCAAAGAGCGAGGATTTTAGCTTCTGAATTACAGGCAATTCTCTTTTGCCGGCGGTAAGCTCTTAAAGCTTTGCGACCTGCGGGTGTTCGACTTGCTCGCATCACAAATTGTGGCCAACTGTTCTTACCACGAAAAGATATTCGAGCAAAACGCAGGTAATTTAAATACGTGGCTCGTTCAGAAGCATAAAGAGCTTGATCTTTTGCCAGTAAAGGAATTTCCATAGTGATCACATCATATTGACTTAACACGCTATGTTCCATTTGATGGATACCAGCCTGGTAAATCTTAGGACCAATTAAATCATAAAGGATGTCCTCAGCACCATCTTCTCGTTCAAATGTTGCCGTAAGACCAAGACGATAGGGAGCCAGGCTTTGAGCGGCAAGTTTGCGG
>JAPOQT010000166.1 GCA_026710525.1 Pseudomonadota bacterium | reverse complement strand
AGTCAGAGATCGTCGATGTTCTTTCTCACGAGGAGCTGAGTGATGAAGAGCAACTAAATATACTGTTCACTTATGTGGTTGAGCTTTCTCAGGGTGATGATTACTCACAGCAATACTTGCATCTGTTACAAGATGAGCTGCCAGCAACAGAGGTCGCCACAGGGATTGTTAGAGTCCTTAAGGCTTTTGGAGATGCTGTTTCAGGTGGTCTTGAAGTAAAGGTTAAGTCGAACGTTCAAGCTAACGGATCTAAGCAAGGTTGGAAGTACTGTTTCAAGTGTTCTTCGCGTAAAGGAGGTGTATGACATTGTTACAGAAGACGAAGACTCTGAGCCTAATAAAGTGGAAAAACCAACTTTCACAATACTGTAATGAGGGCGTGGAGATTAAATATTATAAACCCGAGCCACCAAAACCCGTGCTGTCAGACCCTGTATTCCCACCAACCCTGCCGCCAGAGCCCGTAGGCGGAGGTGGTAACGCAACATTTGATGATTTGATGATAAGATAAAGTAAGTTCACTTCGTTTTTTGCTAGATGTTTCTTGGCAATTTTTTATGTCGTAGAGTTTGGTGGTGGTAAGATGTTCTAATTTTAACTCTTAATTCTGGTTGGTCATCATAGTACAAATGGCTGGTATGCAGCTAAGAACATAATAGGACTTTAGCTATTTATGTTGATCAAGTTAATTGTTGTTCTAATGGTGGTGGGGGTTTCTCTGGGAAATCAACATCACCCTTTTACTTCGCAGGTAGAGCAAGCTCTCAAATCAAAGCGCCTACCAAACAACTTTGCGACCATATTTGAAAAAACAAGTGACGGTAAATATTTAGAGCTAGGCATGGGAGCACTTATTTATCCAGGTGCTATTCTTGCCCACAGTTTAGCAAGGCATAGGGATAAAAAATATCACAAAGACCCCTATGACCTATATTACTCTGATAAACATTTCAAAGCCTTACCGACAGATAATATTTATGTTGGTTTCCGTAACAATCCAGATAGCCTAGAATATGAGAAAATAAAAGTAGATTTAATCAGAATATCAGAACGAAGTAGTTATTATTTTTACAATTATTCTATCATGTATTTCGAGCCTACCCCTGGAATGGCTCATATCACGCCAATTCCCATGGTTAATTCTGGTGATTTTCAGTCTTTCGCTGATTTTACAGGACAAGATTTACTCACTGTAGGTTACCAAAAGTACACCTGCGAAGAGGGGTCTCAATGTTCTTCTGATAGTGCAACGACGGAGAGAATGGGAAAAATATCTGCTTGCTCTGAAAAAACTAGGAAACAAGGCACGCCTTACTTAATAAAAAGAAAAATGTTGTTTGGTCCCAAAGAAGCAGAGCTCATGTCTTTGCTGGTAAAATATTTTCCCGGTAAGTTAGAAGAGTTTATTCAGGATGCTGAGGAGACAAAGCCAGAAGGTCTTAGTTTTCCAGTTTTTACTCCGATGTTTGATCGTCCTCTCAGAGATCCCTCCCGAAAATTTTATGAGTTAATTCATTGCTTTCCTTTTTGTCTAAGTAGCTTTCATGCCACAACAGAAGAGAGTCAGGATAAGGGGTTTTGTCAAGAATCTAAGAGTACTGGTTACCCGGTACTTTGGCAGACAAAAACTGGGGATTACAAAATGATGGGTATTGGACTAACCAAGATTGCTTTTAGAGCTATAAATAATTCTATCTTACAGAATGAGGACCATCACATGGTAGGCCTTGATATTCTCAGGTTTTTACCATGGATTCAATCAGATGTGCGAAATTATAGAGAATTTTCTGGCAAAACAGAGGAGCCCCTTGTTTTAGAACATCCGCACTACAATAACTATTATCAAAAAAAGATTGATTCAATTGTTAGAGTTAACACCGTACCCTCAGGTTCTTCAGGAGGAGGGGTTTATCTTGGTGATGGTGTTGTTTTAACAGCAGCTCATGTTGCGGAAGACGCTTTTAATCGCCAGAAAAACAATGAGCTAGAAATTAGCTTTTTGCTTCAAGGTGAACGTGTCAGATACACGGCAAATACTATTGTGATCCACCCAAAATATCATGAAAACGGACTACATGATCTTGCATTGGTTTTTTTTGATGAGCCAGATGATTTTCCTAATATTCAACCAGCAGAAATTGTCGATTCAAGGACATCTCTCACCGATCTTATTAATAGTGGCTCTAAAATTTTTAAAGTGGCTTATCGTGGTTTTAACGAAAAACGTTTTTTCTTACAAGACTACGAAACACCTTACTCAAAGATACATCCTGCATATTGGTTATTACCAGCAACATACATCTCTAATATTCACCAGGCACTTATAGATTACTATGAAGATGAGTTAGTGATTTCATCATCGAGATTTGAAAATATTTTGCTGCCTTATGTCCAGAGTATTACGGGGATTAAACACATCAAAGAAACGGTTGTATCAAAGTTAGCTAATGCGATAGATCAAAAAGAAATGTTTTGGAGCTCTCAATGTTCAAGGCCATCGAGGTTATGCCTTACTGCAGAGAAGAAGAGTGGCTATCTAGATGAGCTTTATTTTGGTTGCTCAGGTGATTCTGGCTCTCCAGTGTTTATTGAATCGCAGGATGGCTCGTCTGTCGAGGTTTTTGCTGTAACATCCGGTGTTTTGATGAAATATCCGGTCGCCTCATTTAATTGTAGTTTTCTTTTGTACCAGGAGTCACTTTTTTACCACCGGCCTTGGGTTGATCAGACGATTCAAGAACATAAAAAATGGCCACGATCAATTTTAAAAAAGGTTATCGATTTTCTTTTTTCTGATTAGCTCCCAAGAGTTGTCGAAACCATGTATTTGACAAATCGTCGATGAAGGTTGGAGGCGCCGCAACCACAAATCCTATGACCAGATATTAGCATCCAGGACCAAGTCCTAAACATGTGACTGTGAAGTCACTAATTTAGTGATAGATGATTTGGGGGTCATATCTTGATAAGTTTAAGGTAAAATAGTCTGGTATTGGGTCAATAGTGATTTTTTAATTGCTTTTGACCAATCTTATGCTAGGATCCTAGACGAGTTAGTTGTTTGATGTTTTGTTTAACACATGGGGAAGCACAATGATCACCACGAAAAAAATCTGTTATTTCTTGATGTCACTATTGATAACAGTGGTTTTACTGACGACTCTCAGCACCTCGTCTTTTGCTGCTTCAGCAAGCCACAATCATATTACCGACACTCTTCTTAATCTCACGGCCGATTTTCTTATTGATATTGGCGTTGACGAGTCAGAGATCGTCGATGTTCTTTCTCACGAGGAGCTGAGTGATGAAGAGCAACTAAATATACTGTTCACTTATGTGGTTGAGCTTTCTCAGGGTGATGATTACTCACAGCAATACTTGCATCTGTTGCAAGATGAGTTGCCAGCAACAGAGATCACCTTGATTGAGTCTATCTTTCGTGAGTTGTGGGAGGCATTTACAGAGGCATTTACAGAAGACGAAGACTCTGAGTCTAATAAAGAGGAAAACCCAACAAACGAAGACTCTGAGTCTAATAAAGAGGAAAACCCAACAAACAAAGACTCTGAGACTAATAAAGTGGCAAAACCAACTGCTACAATACAGGATGAAGATTGCAAGATTGCCGTTGATTGCACCGATGTCCCAAAAGATGCTAGCGGTAATCCGGCTGCTAATATTAAATCGTGTAAAGCAAACTGTGATGAGGGCGTGGAGATTAAATATTATAAACCTGAGCCGGCAAAACCTAAGGCGTCAAAACCTGAAGTACCAAAATCCGAGCCACCAAAACCCAAGGCGCCAAAGCCTGAAGTACCAAAACCCGAGCCGGCAAAACCTGAGGCGCCAAAACCTGAACCTGTGGTAATAGAATTCGATTTACCCGGTTTACCAGATGTACCAGAATTCGACTCCTACCGCTTGCCAGCAGATTATCCTGGAGACGATTACCGTGCACCAAATCTTCCGGGGGCAGATTATCCTCTTATTCCTAATTTTCTTTTACCCTAAAACGTAACATATTGAAATAAAAGGACTTATTTGCTCACTATTCTTTAAAAGCACACACGACAAATCGATTATTTTTGAGTAAAAATAATTATATTTCGTAAGGTCTTTTTGAGTATTTTATGCCTAAGGCTTGATAGATTTTTTCTGCCTCTTTCGAGATTTCCCTTGGTATGTCATAAAAAGTGGAAGGCTTTTTCCTCCCATCTTGAACGAGGTATGTTTTAACGTCTTTTAAAGCATCTAAGATTGTTTCAGGGCTAGCTGTGCTTATCCCATGACATTAAAACCGAAGGCAGAACTACGACACGTTATTCAGGAGCGCCCTTAGCTTCATCCTCTTCATCATTGTTGGTATTATCTTGATAATAAGGAATAAGACTCAATGTTTTAGCAGTGAGCGGCAAAAACGAGCGTGGAAAAGGCTGTTCTAAAGTTAACGGGGTAGGAGCAAAGACTTGGCCGAGAACACTATGTGAGCGCTTATGGTCCCCCACAAACTCTTCACCTGTTTCAGCGAGATTAGTTGGTTGATAGTCCTCGACATACTTATCTGACATTTTACCTAGGGCTAATCCTCGCGGTAAATCAACCCTGAGGGGTTGCCACAGTTTATCATCACGGTAGATGAGCCACTCTCTACTTTCAATCAGATCGATGTCATAACGGTCCATATAAGAGTGATAGTCCTTAACGGCGATCAGTTCTTTGAAGAAATCAGTCCATAATGGTAGAGCTCCTGTGCCGCCATAAATAGAGATCCGACCATTTTTCATTTCTTTTGGAATATCATAGCCAACATAGGTGGCCATAGAGTAGGTGTTACTGAGGGATAGGGTGCTACTTTTCTCCTTAGGATAAGGAAATGAACCAGCAAAATAACTAGTGGTGAAATCATTAGTGGTACCTGTTTTACCAAATGCCGGCACCCTGATTTTATACTTTGCTGATTGAGTTTTTTGCTCCTGGTTCAGATCAATATAAAGCTCTCCATGAGCTCTCCGACCAGTACCATGGGTGACCACCTTCCGTAAGACCTCAGTGAGTTGGGAAATAATCACTGGTTGAATCACTGTACGGGACTTTTTATTCGCTTCGTAGAGAACTTTGCCATGACGGTCCTCAATACGTTTAATAAATGAGATTTGATTGGGCTCACCATGGTCAAAAAATTGAAATGTTTTACCGGTGGTGATGGTTTGAAATAAGCGGGCTATGTCTACCGTGGTAACAACGTTTGTTCCGAGGGGTAATGATAATACTGGACTCACATGGGAGCTAACCCCAATAATGCGACTTAAATAACGTAGATAATATAATCCTAAAGCAATGCGAAAATCATGATGATGAAAAAGCTTTTTGAGGCTATACGGATCTTCGCTTGCGATTAACTGCTGCCAATCGGAGTCAATGGACTGCTCAAGAAATTCTAAAGTAGCCAGAGGTAAACGACCATCAAGTAGGACTGACTCAGGATCTCCTAAGAGTTCGGTGTTTTGGATGTACTGGAGGTCTTCAGTAGTAAGTGATTTCATGTCATTGATATGGCTATCGCTCAAAGAAAAAAACGACACACTAGGCCAGTCTTGGCTTATATTATCTAATTCCTCTTCGATACGTTCTTCCTCGGTGAGTTCAGCGGCTAAAATTTCAGACTCATCTGTCATCAGTTGTCCATCAGGATCTTCCTGTTCTTCTTCATTTTCTGATTCTTTCTTGAGATCGAGAGCAATTTCCTTGGCTAAGGCTTCGAGGTATGGTTCGTTGTCTTCGGGAGAGAATAATTCGTCGTCAAATTGTCGGTGATAAACAATATGTCGCTTGCCTCTGAGTTCACGGATAGCAAACCTCGGTAAAACATCCACCATGTCACCGGTAAATAATACCTCTGATGGGCTGAGCTGATTAAGGGCTTCACTCAGTTTACGAGCATCGTCAATAAAGCTATCCCTAAGTCGTTGGTATCTGATGAAATTATTACGAACGAGATCGAGTCGAATTTTCAGTTCACTCAGAGAGTACTCGGTTACATCCTCGCGAGTAAGGCGTTGAATCTCATCGGTATAGTGTTCTCCCCACCAAAGAGTGCTTAAGGTTTTGTAAAGCGGCTGATTATCAGCGAAAATAAGATCAGGCTCCATAGCTCTGGTAGCTTGAGTTAATAGATGTTTTTTTATCCCTCGTTGGGTGAGAGACACTTTGATTTTCT
>JAPOQT010000165.1 GCA_026710525.1 Pseudomonadota bacterium | reverse complement strand
CTGATTAGTCTAACCAAAGCGAACCCTGGCAGCGAATTTAATCAAGAGGTTGCCGCGAATGATCCTAACAAAATCTTTTTTCTGATTTCATTAAAGGATAGTGATAATAATGATCTGAAAGAACTTCAAGAAATTGCTATTGATCAAGATGATTTACTTGATTATTTTGAAAAATCTGATCCGGCTGGTGATCCTGCCCTCTCTGATAATTCTCGTCAATTTTTAGCTGAAGTACAACAGCTGTTATATCAACAAAAATGGTCAGAGATTGTCAAGTTCTATAGTGAAAAGCGCTGCTTGTTTTTGACCCATCAGATTCTGGGGTATAAAGCACCCTCAACCTATGACACCCAAAAGCTACAACAAACTCGCGTGCCAGATATGAGTGCAAAACAACGCTGGCTATCTCCTAATGTTAAAAATACGGGACCTCGAGTTGCCAGAGGGTTAGATCACTTCATTAGCCCGGAGAAATTACAGCAGTTCAAACAGTACAAGTCCCATGCCCAAACCATGAAAACAACTGGTATAGATACGTTTCATCCTCAGAATCAAAGGATTGTTAAGGCTTTTATAAAAGATCTCACTAATGATGGTTACAATGACTCTATTTTTGTTGTCACAGACAATAATGGTGTGCAAATATGTGCTTATCCTGAATCTGAATAAACCAAGTTAATCAATTTTTTGCCTAAGAAACTAAGCTGAAATTTTGAGCTACTTTGGGCTACTAACTCCAGATTGGATTACTGTTAATTTTTGAGATAATAGGTCATGTGTTCTTGACACCGCGACACCTGAGAGCGAAGGCTAGCGCTACTCCAATTTTGGTAGAGCGATCTTCTCCTCGATGGCACCCGTCTAATATACTTGCTAAGACCATTAAGGTATTTAATAACCTTAGTACGTGTTGCCTTTGAAGTGCTGGCGAGGCATACTTTCATGTGATCATGGGTCGTAGGATCAAAGTTATACTTCCACAACGTAGCATAGATTTCACAGGCTCCTGACGTCTCAAAATGGCTCGATATCTCTTGATTTTTCGTGTAGCATTTGGCTGTAGCATTATCCAAACTGATCCCTAAGCTTCTTAGTGGGTTGCTTATTTTTGAGACTCGCAAAAAAATCTCTTGTTGCCCTTCGGACAAGCCCTGGATCATCTTAGAAGTATGACCTAAACTGGAACTTTCATCAGATTGTTGATCACCATCAGCGACCACAGGCTTTTCATCATTCTGATCACAGGACCTGATTTGAGGATTGAGTCCTTCACCAGGATGGTTGATGATATGAATAGAATGATCAAAGGGTGTGTATTTCATAAACTCTTTCGGATCAGTTCTCTGATCATAATAAGCCCACTCCCTTGAGGTGAGGTGATCAACACACAGATCCAATTTTTCAAGAAAGGATAGCTTGCGCCAATGACGATATTTTGTCGTCCGTGGCGACAGGTGATGAACCGTTGCTAGAGAATCCTTAGGAACAGGCAAACCATCGGCTAAACTCTGCTTAAAATCTCTTAAAACAAACTGTATCACTGGCCTAAATGACTTCAGGTATGAAGCAACACAGAGATTCATATGAGGAGAGTCGTCGTGATCGATCCCTTGACTATCAAGGATAATAAATGTCTCACACACCCCAAGACGCTGGACCTGTCTTTTTTGATAGTGTTGATAGGAATAACAACGAGCTACTGCTTGGTCAAGATCTTGACCAGAAATCTCTGGACTTGGGCAAATACTAGCAATACGCTGCTGTAAATTTTCGCTGTTCGCAAGATGGGTATGTGATCCCATGTTCGTTCGACATCCCGTGAGGACGAAAAAACTCGCACCAAAAAATAGGATCAAATATTTAACTACCTGAAAAAAACACATAACCCATCCACCATATGAATGACTAATAATTCACATCGGTATCGTAAATTCATCGTCATAACTTTACATTTCAACTGAACTATTCGCCATTTTTATCCTTTTTCCAGCTTGAATCATTGGTGGCAGTCGCTGTCAGGAGCTCAGCTACTTACGACATCTTCTACTTGTGATCATCCCGTGAGGATGACTTCATATAGGCACATATGTGAGCAAGCCGTATCATCATTTTTAGCCAAAATGCCATAATCACTTAAAAATGAATACTCATACCGACAGAAGCTTTCCAAGAACCAATAGATAACTCCATATTAAGGGGAGAAGGCGCCTTTAACAGAGCATTTTCAGGCAAGCGATAAAAAAGCCATTCTCTGCCTAAAGAAATAAAAATAAATTGATATGGCTTAGTGGCATAATTTCCTTGAATAAGAACTTCAAAATCATGAGCTTTTAAACCAACAGTCAGATTAGGACCTTGATTCCCTAAACCCACTGACACTGGTTCCATCCAGCGGAGAGCAATATCAAAGCCACAGATTATATTCATTTTTGAGTTGTGAGCATATAATAATCCTAACCACAATGATGGAATATTATAAGTAAAAGGCAAGGACACATTTTGGATCTGAGCTGGTAGCACAAACTCGGAACCAGTGCCTAAAAAGTAACCGAAATGATCACTAATGGGAATGATATAACTATAATGAACCCTTAGGCTGTATATATGATCACTAACAAAGGTGGTACGATGAATGATATGCGGAGATGTTGTCGTCTCTACAGCTGGCCCTTGGTAAGAAAAATCATTCACCGTTTGAATAGCTAACCCGAGCTGAATTTGATGAGAAGGCGGCAATGGATGTAAGGTTTTTTCATCTTGACCAAGGGTAACAGGTACACTGATAAAGCAGTAAATTATTAAACATAAAAATAAGTTTGATTTTATAAAAAAAGTAAAAAAAATAGTACCCTTGAGATACATTTGATGGCACATTGTATGAACCGTGAAAGGCATAGGAACTCTCTGACATTGACCTAATCATTATTAACTTACAGGTAAACACATCATATGATAAATACAACCTATATCTTTGACATATTTCGTGACTTTTTCCACAACCCTGTATCTTTTCTATTATACGGGGCTCCGGCCCTTCTTTTTATTATTTTTTTCCTCAGTGTTATCACTTACGCTCGGTATTTTCTAAGATCAAAAGATGATTTGACACAAACCATGACAGATATTGAAAAATCTGACAGCCAAAATGATAAACAAAGCTTGGAAGCAGCTGAATCATCAGCACAAGAAACACCCGAGCTCCCTGAGGAATCTGATGATGGGAAAGAGGCAAACTGGCTGATTAAATTACGCTCTTCTCTTGGTAAAACCCGAGGTGTGATCACCGAGAAAATCACCACTATCCTAGCACAAAAAAATCGTCTAGACGATGAGGTTCTTGCTGAAATCAAAAACATGCTTTTAGCCGCTGATCTCGGTATCGAAACAACACATGTTCTCACCGAGTATTTAAAAGATGCTGGAGCACAGGGAAAAGTTATGTCAGCTGAAAAAATTACGTCACTCCTTGGTGCATCTATGTTGAAGCTGTTACAAAGTAGTACTACACACACTAAGACAGATATTTTCACCGGCGACACACCTCAGGTGATTTTAGTGGTTGGTGTGAATGGTGTTGGTAAAACAACCACCACGGCTAAGCTAGCCCATTATTTTAAACAGCAACAGAAAACAGTCCTACTGGCTGCCGCTGATACTTTTCGAGCAGGTGCTACTCGTCAACTAAAAATATGGGGTGAACGACTAGATATTGAGGTGATTGCCATGGAACAAGGGAGTGATCCGGCAGCTGTTTGTTATCAAGCAGTAGAAAAAGCGAAATCGAAAAAGATTGATATTTTGCTTATCGATACAGCTGGTCGTCTCCATAATCGAACTGAGCTAATGGATCAGCTAGCTAAGATCAACCGAGTGATTAAAAAACTCATATCTGACGCACCACATCATAGCTTGCTTGTGGTTGATGGCACGACTGGGCAAAACGCCAGTAAGCAGGTTGAATCTTTTCAAGAGACCACTCAGCTCACTGGAATGATTGTGACCAAGCTAGATGGTACCGCAAAAGGGGGCGCCTTAGTTGGTATCAGTCATAAGTACCAGTTACCAGTGCTGTTTATTGGTTTAGGTGAAGGTATGGAGGATTTAAGCGTATTTCAGCCCGAAGATTATGTGAAAGAACTCTTAAACTTAACGAATTTGCCCCTTTAATTACCTAAAAATCTTTGACTTGTATATACAAATCGAGTAGTGTTATAGCATGTTAAGGGGATCAAACGATGGCTAAGCCAAAAAAAGAAAAAATCAGTTTTCACAAATTCTTACAGATGCTTCCCGATAAGGAATCTGCCGAGAAATTCTTTGAGAATGAACGGTGGAGGAAAATAGGTAGTTATTACCCGGATTGGGGAAGCTTGCCGTAATGATTTCAGTGTCAGGAACACTTCAATCATGTGGCGGTATATTCCACTTCATAATTGACTTATGGCTATGTGCCCTCTCTCAGCTTCTTTTAAGGGAATCTTTCGTCTTAAACTAACAAGTAACCTCACTATAAAGCAATCTCATACGTGCCCCCTTGCTCATAAAATTCGTTCGGCAATGAAACAGAGAAACGAACTTTTCACAAATCCCGTGGAAGCTGACGAAACTTACATCAGTAGACTTGAGAATAGAAAACACTCAGACAAGAAAAAACATGGCGGGCGAGGGAGCAAGGGCAAGGCTCCCATTCTAGCTATAAAGAAAAGGGATAGCAAAAAGGCGGCGGTAAAGGTTGCTCCCGACACCAGGGGCAAGACTCTCTCAAACTTCATAGGAAGTCATGTAGAAGCTGGAAACACGATTGACAGTGAGCATATGGGCTACAACCCGATTGCTATAGAATATGACCGCAATAGCGTCAAACACCCTCGCGGGGAATATGTTGACGGTCAGATTCACACAAACGGGATGGAATTATTTTGGAGTATGCTGAAACTTGCTTACATCGAGACTTATCACCGCCTTGCTGAAAAGAACTTACCAAGATGCGCCGATGATTTCACGGGAAGAGATCATGCAAGGCAGAAAACGATCTTAGACCAGGTCAAGGCAATTGTCTTTGATATGGAAGGGAAAGAGACTAACTTACAGAGAACTGGTTGATTATGTCCGTCCTCATGAAAGAAAAAATAGTCCAGCCAACCCAAGAAAAGTTGAGTGAGATGGCCCGTAACTTTTCTCCCTCACCCGTTGGTTTTAATACTCTGAAAACCCCCCATTGTGTTTTCCCTGGGGATTGCCTCGAAGTCTTGAACGATCAAATCCCCCTTAACTTTATAGACTTGGTTTTCACTTCCCCACCCTATGCTGACCAACGGAAGAGCAACTACGGCGGGATACATCCGAACAAGTATGTCGATTGGTTCCTGCCGAGATCAGAGAAAATTTTGTCAGCATTAAAGCCTTCTGGTTCATT
>JAPOQT010000164.1 GCA_026710525.1 Pseudomonadota bacterium | reverse complement strand
AGAGTTAGAAACCATGAAGGTGTTAGTGCCATCGATGCAAGAGCAAGAGCTTTCGGTTGAGTTACTAGACCTTCTTCGCAGTTTGGTTGCGTCAAAGACGGAAGGTATTCCTGGTGAAATAGCAGCAAGAGAACAACAATTTGATTATTATCTCAATCAAATTTTTAGTGTTTGTGTCGAGAAGGTCGAACATGTTCCAGTTATGTTTTTAAATGAGGTGATGTGATGGAGAACTCTGGGAATCAAAGTCTGATTGTGAATGATATTCCACCAGCATTACCCGAGTCAGGCG
This sequence comes from Pseudomonadota bacterium, assembly GCA_026710525.1. Taxonomy (GTDB): domain Bacteria; phylum Bdellovibrionota_B; class Oligoflexia; order Oligoflexales; family Bin106; genus Bin106. Next base: position 3,250 of record JAPOQT010000164.1, on the reverse strand, counting down.
CCTATCAATCTGAGGAAAAGCTAGAGCATGAGTTTATTAAGCTTTTACAGAGTCAAGGAATTGAGTATCTTCCTTCTTGCGATGCTGTTGGGCTGCAACTCAATCTGAGGAAACAACTCTCGCGGTTGAATAATTTTACCTTTAATCAACAACAATGGAGCGAATTATTTCATCATTTTATTGCTTGCCCGAAAGAAGGTATCATCGCCAAAACCATAAAAATCCAAGAGGATTCAACTTATCAATTGACCATCGAGGAAAATGGCTGCCAATACCGCAAAAATATTCATATTATCGATAAAAATAATATCCACCTGAACCATGTTCAGGTGGTCAATCAGTTCAAAAGTAATAAACCTTCTGGTGACTGGGAACATCGTTATGATGTCACCATACTAGTTAATGGTTTTCCCATGGTTCATGTAGAATTAAAACGACGGGGTGTGCACCTTAAAGAAGCCTTTCGTCAAATTGATCGTTATAAAAGAGAAAGTTTTCATAAAGATGGTGGTCTTTTTGAGTATACCCAGATTTTTGTGATCTCAAATGGTACCCAAACAAAATATTATTCTAATACGGTGCGAGATGACCACGTTAAAGAAGGTCTTGTTGCTGATGGATCCAGCAAAAGAAACACTAATAGTTATCAATTTACCCATTGGTGGACCAACGCGAGTAGTGATCGAATATCAGATTTAATGGATTTTACTCGTAGGTTCTTTCAGAAATCTAATTTACTGATGATACTGACAAGGTTTTGTGTTTTCACGGTGGATAAACAGTTACTCGTGATGCGCCCTTACCAAATCGCCGCCACCGAGAGGATTATTCAAACAATTGAGATGAGTAAGGCGAATCAAGTATTAGGAACCAAAGAAGCTGGTGGCTACATTTGGCATTCCACTGGTAGTGGTAAAACGTTAACGAGTTTTAAAACAGCGAAGATAGCGAGTGACCTTCCCGGGGTAGATAAGGTGATTTTTATCGTCGATCGGAAAGATCTTGATCATCAAACGATGGCTGAATACGACAAATTTGAAAAAGGCTCGACGAATGCTAGTACCAGTACAGCTCATTTTAAGAAAAATCTCGAAGATCCCTGCAGTAGAATTATTATTACTACGATTCACAAAATGTCAATTTTTATTAAGAAAACGTCAAGCCACCCGATTTTTAACCAGCATGTCGTGATGATTTTTGATGAGTGTCATCGTTCTCAGTTTGGTGACATGCATAAGAAAATTAAAAAAGCATTTAAAAAATACAATATATTTGGTTTTACGGGCACCCCAATTTTTGCCGCTAATGCCAATAAAGCCGCTATTCTAGAGCAAACCACCGAAGATTTATTTGGTCCAAGGCTGCATCGATATAATATTGTTGATGCTATTCGCCATGGCAATGTATTACCTTTTAAGGTTGATTTTATTAGCACCACTCGTCACAAAGGTAAGGGTGACCGCGACATGAAAGCATCCGATTGGTTGGCGCCAGATCGTATTACTAGTATTTGTCGTTATATTATTTCACACTATGATCAAAAAACCAGACGCAGGAAAAACAGTATCTCTGGCACTAATAAGGAGCGGAGTGGTTTTAATTCTATTTTTGCTGTGAGCTCGATTGCCGCAGCTAAGAAGTATTACAGCGCCCTAACATCGATGACAAACAGATTAAAAATTGCCATAATATTTAGTTACGTTCAAAAAACAGATGATGGTGAAGACGATCAAGGTGCTATTCCTGATGAAGACTTCAATACCAAACACTTGGATTTATCATCCCAGCAATTTCTCGAACAAGCTATTAGCGACTATAATCGTCTTTTTCATACAAACTTTGATACGACTCAGGATAAATTTGAATACTATTATCATGATCTCTCCAAACGCGTGAAGAATGGTGACGTGGACATAATGATTGTGGTCAATATGTTCCTCACTGGCTTTGATGCCAAGACCCTGAATACGTTATGGGTCGATAAAAACCTTCGACAACACGGATTAATCCAAGCTTTTTCACGAACCAACAGAATCCTGAATAGGGTAAAAACACATGGCAATATCGTCTGTTTTAGAGATCTTGAAGAAGCTACCAATGAGGCATTAGCGATATATGGCTCAGATCAGGAAATGCAAGATACAGTCTTGGTGAAAGGTTTCGAGGATTACTTCAATGGCTACAACGATGATAAAGGTGACTATGTGAAAGGCTATAAAGATATGGTTGCTGAACTTCCAGATAAGTTGCCCTTATCGGGTGATTTCGTCAGTGAAAAAAGTGAGGCGGAAGCGGTGAAACATTGGAATAAGATATTAAAGCAACGAAATCTCCTGAGTTACTTTGATGAATTTCAGGAGAACGATCCTATGACTGAACAAGATCTGCAAAACTATCAGGGTTTATATCTACATTTGTATGAAAAACATCAAGAAAGAAAAGAGTTTGAAAAAGAGTTAAGTGATGAGGAGGAAGAGCACGCTCCCACTGAGCATTTGGAGTTTGAAACAGAGCTGATTAAACAAATTGAAGTAAATATTGATTATATTTTAAGTCTCGTGGCTAAGTGGTGTAAGCAAAAAATGAGTGTGACTGAAATTCAAAAATTAGCTACTAGCCGGATGAATCCTCATCCTAGCTTACGTCATAAGGTACCGCTGATCACGGATTTTATTTCTAAAATCACTGATGACACGGATATTTCTAAGGCGTTCAATGACTATGTCCAAGAGTGTCAACCGAAGGAACTAGAGGACCTCATTCAGCAAGAAAAACTCCATCCAGAAAAAACGAAGCAATTTATGGCGAGTGCTCTTCGTGATGATGATATTCCATTTACAGGTGTTCGTTTTGCTGATATCTTACCACCAATAAGCATGTTTAGCCAGGATAATGAACGGGAACAAGAAAAAAGTAGGATTAGTGACCATCTGAATACTTATTATCAAAAATTTCAAGGGCTAGGGTCATCAAAGGACTTTTGGGATGAATCCCAGCCAAGTGATTCGGTCGAGGATGATCCTGCTGCTTAGTCCATCTCCAGTCATGAGTAGACATGATAACATGGTGCTCTCACAGGGTTATTGTATCTTATAATGGTAGCGTGACCATAAGAAGTGCCAGGACCAGTGGCTGTGATACTACTAAATACCGAGAGCCTACGAGGATGTATGCATCCATGTGAAGACAATCCAGCTAATCCGTACGCAAGCTATTTAATTAAAGCATCAGCAGGTAGTGGTAAAACTTT
>JAPOQT010000163.1 GCA_026710525.1 Pseudomonadota bacterium | reverse complement strand
TGTCTACCGCCTGACAACAAAAAATCCAAACTATCGTAAATAGGTTGCATCCATGGGTTGATCTTTTGTTCAATATCTCCAGGGAGATAGCCAATATCTTTCCCCATAGGGAAAATAGGTCTTGATACCAAAAGCTTGCTATACACATCTTCATCCGTCGTCTTATAAAGGCCAGCAGCCACAGCTAACAACGTTTTGCCAGTACCAGCTTTTCCTGTCATGGTCACCAAGCGGATACGATCATCAAGAAGTGCCGAAAGAGCACATCTTTGCTCAAGATTACGCGCTGATACCCCCCAAATATTCTCATCACCACTGCCAAGAGTCTTAAGATAACCATTTTGAAAAATACCAAGCCATGGGTCATGATTAACAGAATCTACTTCACTACTCTGAGCCACCCCAATCAAAAAAAATTCATTTGAGTAGCCTGTGTGATCAGGCAACTGAAGCCGATGATCTCGACGCAACTCTTCAGCCTGTTCTTCGGTTAGCATAATACGCCCCATACCTTCTTCATGAACTAACGAACCTAGTTTTGGCGCAGCAAAATCCTCAGCTGTAATCCCATAAATTTCTGACTTCACCCGTAAATTAACATCACAAGTGACCAGAACAACCTTACGCTGACCTTGATACTCACGGGCTAATTTTAAAGCAATAGCTAAAATACGATGGTCACAAGTATCACCCAAACCATTGGGTAGTGGCTCCCGGGGCAGATGAACCCATAACTGGGCCAGCTCTTTATCAGCCGTGTTTTGCTCTTTGCTTTTGGTATTTTTTAGCTGCTGATGATTCTTTGAATCTAAAGCAAGGGTTGATGACTTGGCTGCTGATGCTCTGAGAGCATGTTGAATAGGAATACCACTTCTTAAATCACCTAACTTACTGAGTTTATCGAGTAAGCGTGATACTTTACGAGCGTTACTACCCCGCATCGAAAGCTCTTTTTTAAACAGGTCTAGCTCCTCAATGACAATAATAGGTATCACCACATCATGACTAGCAAACTGAAAAATTGAGTTGGGGTCCGTAAGCAGAACATTGGTATCGAGAATAAAGAGTTTTTTCATGAAGTGTATCCGTTATACCTCGAAGTTAAGGAATAAAAGCTATGAGTACAGCCATCGACAGTGATGAGACACCCATCATCCTAAAGCCACAAGCAAGGTTCTGATCCCTTGATTCATCTCACCTCAAGTAAATATAAACCCTACCCCTCGCGAGATTATCGATTATACTAGCACCAAAACATGACTCCTAGCAACTCTGATATCATCAAACTCATTCATCAAGGCTTCAAGTTAATCTCTCTGTCGCCTATTTCACTTGCTTCATACCAAGTAGTCAAACACTACTCATGGCTAGTGATTGATTATTCTCCATTAGGATTCAGCTATTAAAGAACTGATAAAATTTATTTGAATTTTATGGGTAATAATGTTATGTATATGAGTGACTTTCTCAAATGGGAAAGCCTGAGCCACTTGTTGATCTTGATCAATATTATTAAAAATTCTTACTGCTGTCACTCGCAAGTCTTCTCTGTGATGATGATGGTAGTGACCATGGGTCATCGCTATAGAGTATTTCACTTATGATCATATCCTTTATTACCATCAGCCTCATATGCTTCACTTGGACACAACCATCATTATCCTTCGCGGCTCCCCTACCAAAAACAAAATCTTATCATGGGATCCCATATGAAGCACAAGTA
>JAPOQT010000162.1 GCA_026710525.1 Pseudomonadota bacterium | reverse complement strand
CAAATCGCGAGGTAAACACCAGCGATCCTTAACCTGGGGCTATTCAGATTATATGAGATCATTATCACAAATCGTTAAGCAAAAATTTATGGTGGTTGAGCTTTTTTGGTTATGGCTCATTTGCTGTTTTAATGACACCTTGTGGTCTGGGCTCTCCTCATTTTTACAGACTATTTGGTCAACAACCAACCCATACTTAACCTCAACTTCCTTTGATTTAGTGAGTCCGGCATTAATATATTTTAGCCGCAACCATCATATCTCCCGTGCTCTGGTCCTTGCTGTAATCTCTGGGATCATGGTTGAATATCATTCAACAGCGCCAAAAGGACTATTTATCTTAACCTACTGGTTTCTCATGTTAACCACCTTGCAAATAAAACAGTTTCTACCAGCATCTGCTATAGGGCAAATGGCTCTCTACTGCTTAGGCCCTATTTTTTGTGCTCTCATCTTGACGGTAGCCTACATAGTTCATTTGAATTATTTACCTAGTTCATCTATGCTTGATCTTCTTAGCCACCTGTGGCTTACTGTGCTTATTCAGAGTATGATAACCGTTTGTCTTTGTGTCTTATTTATCTCAGTTAGGCCTCCTAAAAAAGCAAACATTCTGCGTCATTAATCCTAGGGTTTACCCCTCACTAACAGCCGTGAATTCACTTGCTCATCAGCACCACCGGCCTAACCTAAAAAACACACACTACACACACCGGGGAATTACCAGTGACACGAGTAAAATGGGGCTATAGCAATCTTGTAACCTCACGTTTTTTTTGGCTATGGTTAATGATAGCTAGCACCCTGGCTGTCTTATGCTTGAGACTTTGGCATCTTCAAATTGTCAAGGGTGACTACTACACCAAAATATCAGCAAATAACTATACGAGAATGATTGAAATCACCGCACCCAGAGGTCTCATATATGACCGACATGGTGAACTCATTCTCGGTAATCGCCCGTTCTATGATTTGGTTATTGTGCCCCAATTTGTCCAAAATTTTGATCATACTATTTCTAACCTCTCGAGATTATTAAGCCTGTCAAAGAGGTCTTTGGCTAAAATTACCAGTAACCAACAACCAAAGTTTTTACCTATCACATTAAAAAAAAATCTTACCCTTCATGAGATTGCCCTCATTGAATCGCAAAAAATGCAGCTACCAGGGGTGCATATCACGAAAAACATTCGACGTGACTATAGTAGCCATCCACCTCCTCACCTAGTGGGTTATCTCTCCAGTCCTTCAGCTAAACAACTCAATGAACTGCAACAAAAACATCCACACAAAATGTACCGCTCTTCTGATCAAGTGGGTAAATTTGGCTTAGAAAAAGTCTGGGAAGGGGAACTCAAAGGTAAAAAAGGGAAACAAATTCTCCAGGTCGATGCTTTTGGTCGACGGGTTGATGATCCTCTGGTTACATGGAGTTTGCCTAAAATACCTGCTATCTCGGGACATCATCTCATTCTTAGTTTGGATCGATCATTACAAAAAATTGCTGAAAAAGCCTTCACCGGTAAAGATGGTGCTGTCGTCGTGGTGGATGCCAGGGATGGTGGCATTTTAGCCATGGTATCCCATCCTTCCTATCCAAGTAATCTTTACCAATCACCGATTTCAAAACACGAATGGAATAATATTCTCCATCATCCAGCAAAACCATTGTTTGATAAAACAACGGGTGCTGAATATCCACCTGGATCAACCTTTAAAGTGATCCTAGCCCTTGCTGGCTTACAAGAAGCCGTGATTGATCGTCACAGTGAAAAACATTGTACGGGCTCTATTCGCCTTGGCAAAAAAGTTTTTCATTGCCATAAGAGGTCAGGACACGGGGTTGTGAATCTCAAACGGGCTATTGCCCAATCATGTAACGTCTTTTTTTATGAACTGGGACTTT
>JAPOQT010000161.1 GCA_026710525.1 Pseudomonadota bacterium | reverse complement strand
TGATGGTTTTGGTTTTTTCTGGGATTTACCTTTTTTAAAAGGGAGAGGAATACGGAATATGGTGCGTTTTTTTGGCTGATGAGTAGCATGATTTTGTTGTTTTGTTTCAGTGGTTGTTTTGGGTTTTGGCTGAATCACGGTTGGCTCCTATGACAGTTATCTTTCTGAGTGTTAATGAACGAAAAATATTTTTATTTAGATTCCAATCAGCTGCTAAAAAGCTGGACTAAATGTGGTGTATCATGGTTTATCGTAAAAAGGAAACAAAAAAACGATCTTTACCACTTATATCAGAATACACTGTTGTTTTCTGCCAGGCTTGGCTTTGGCTAAATATAGGTATGACTTGCGGGCGCTGTCGGTCTCCTATTTCAGCCACTAGGACTCCTTTTTTTGGGGTGAGAATCATGGGTGCGTAACGGGCAATTAGGTGATAGTACTTGAGGCCATCAGGGCCACCATCAAGGGCAATTTGCGGCTCAAAAAATCTCGTTTCATAACTCATGCGATCACCATCAGCATGGTAATCAATGTAGGGTGGGTTGGTGACCACAAGATCAAATAAACAACCACACCTGGCATATGATGCCAGTGTTTGCCAGTGATGACGGTTTTCCATATTAAAGAGTTGGCACTGAATTCTATCTTGTAGCCCAAGTGTGATCGTGTTAGTGCGAGCAATAGCCAGGGCTTTGGGACAAACATCAACGGCCAAAATTACGCTATGGGGGAATATTTCGGCGAGAGCCACGGCAATACAACCAGATCCTGTGCCTAAATCTAAGATGGTATTAGGTGGTGTTCCTGCCATTAATTGGCTAATAAGTTCTGGGATTTCTTCAGTCTCTGGTCGAGGGATGAGGGTGTCTTTGGTAACAGTGAGCACATGTGACAAGAATTCTGTGGTCGTTAAAATATAGTCAAGGGGTTCCCCCTGCCACCTTCGATGATAGGCTTCATGTAATGGCGGCACAAATGTTCTTGGTAAAGAGGTGTCACAGAGACGGTAGAAATTTTCTGTTGTTAGCTGGCAAGCATAACAAATGAGTTGTTTGGCATCATGATAGCTCACCCTCTTTTTTTGTTCTGAACTGAAATTCTGATACAGATAGGGTGACGTCGTTAATTTCCGGGCGATGAGTTGGCTTGTGGCAAGTAATGTCTGAGTCAAAAATAGCTCAGCTAACATGGGGCGATTACTGGTTTTCATGATGATACCTGAGAAGATCGGCGGTATATTGTGCTCCAAGTTTATCCACTAACTCACCTAGGTCACCCTCCAGTATTTCAGTGAGTCGATAGAGTGTGAGAGAGAGACGATGATCAGTAATACGACCTTGAGGGAAATTATAGGTGCGAATCCGTTCTGAGCGATCACCAGAGCCCACCTGGTGCTTACGTTCCGATGATCTTTGGGCCTGACTTTCTTTTTGTTTAGCTTCAAAGAGACGAGACTTCAGGATTTTCATGGCTTTTTCTTTGTTCTTATGTTGAGATCTTTCATCTTGACATTCAACAGCAATACCTGAGGGTAAATGGGTAATACGAATAGCTGAATCGGTTTTATTAACATGCTGACCGCCCGCCCCTGAGGCACGACAGGTTTTAATGTCAAGGTCAGATGGTTTAATATCGATCTCAACATCGTCTAGTTCAGCCAGTACCGCCACTGTACAAGCACTCGTGTGGAGACGACCCTGGGATTCTGTTGCCGGCACCCTTTGTACCCGATGAACACCGATTTCGTGTTTCAAGGATGAATATACCCTTGAGCCTGAAATCAGATAAATAGCTTCTTTATAACCACCGGCACTCGATGGGGTGATGCTCATGGTTTCAACAATCCAGGATTGTTTCTCAGCAAATTTTTGATACATACGAGCCAGATCCATGGCAAACAAAGCGGCTTCATCACCGCCGGTACCAGCCCTAATTTCCAAAATAACATTTTTATTATCAAGTGGGTCTTTCGGCAGTAGTAAGATAACGAGCTCATTTTCAAGAGCTTGCATGGCTTTTTCTATTTTTTGACTTTCTTGATAGCCATCGGTCTGCAGTTCTTTATCTTCAGAGGCCATCATTTCCTTTGCTACCTCAAGATCACCAGCCAACCCCTGGTACTGTTGGAACTGTTCAACAATGGGCTTCAGCTTGGCATACTCCTGGCTCAAGCTGGTGAACTCTTGAGAATCCAGATTGTCATAGGATAGTTTATCCTCAAGAGCAGAATAGCGCCTGGCAATTTCTGCTAACTTATCGAGCATGATTGTGGTATTTCATCATAAATCATCGAATGGCTCATAGCTGAGTATTGGTCGCCTGTGGCTAGGCTTTTTTGCTTTTTTTTTGGCTGCCAAGCTTAGTTGCATTATAACGACGTTGGAATTTTTCAATGCGACCTGCCGTATCAACAAGTTTTTGTTTACCAGTAAAGAAAGGGTGGCACGCAGAGCAAATATCAACGGTGATTTCTGATTTCACCGATCTTGTTTTAAACGTATGACCACAGGCACATCGCACAACACAGTCGACATAGTTTGGATGAATAGCAACGTTCATAATAAATCCCTTGCGGTTTGAATAATAAATATCGTCAAATAAAAGTGACTAGTGAATACAGCTCCTAGCCATTCATAGAAGATATGAAATCATCGTTATTTTTCGTCTGCTCTAGTTTACCAAGCAGGAAATCCATAGCCTCAACAGAATTCAAAGGACCAAGAAGTTTTCTTACAATCCACATTCTGTTTAACACATCTTTTGTCAAGAGTAACTCTTCTTTTCTGGTGCCTGATTTCTTTAAATCAACAGCAGGGAAAATTCTTTTCTCAGACATCTTACGGTCTAAGACCAGCTCCATATTACCGGTCCCCTTAAATTCTTCAAAAATCACCTCAT
>JAPOQT010000160.1 GCA_026710525.1 Pseudomonadota bacterium | reverse complement strand
CTATTTTTAAATACTTAACCAAGCCTGAAACTGGTAACACCAAAGCACCATGTCGCCTATCGGCTCAATGTAAATATTAATTGAATAGAAATAGAGAGGCGTCTCCACGGCTCCTCTTACTTTGGAGACACCTCCGATCACAGAACGCTCAAATCATCAAACATGATCCACCGCTAATTAACGATTAATATGACACATCGTTGTTAGTGGCAATGATAGATGAGTATCTTCAGGTATTATTCTTTCTCTAAAGAATGATGCTGCTATAGCTAGGTTATCCTCAACAAATAACTGAAAACTATGTTTGGAGATTTCTATTTGGGGTCTAACATCACGTTTGCTGTAATAACTATAAGACTCACAACCTGACAAAATGGGAACTGGTCCGCCTGAAAATAACTCCGGAGGATCACTACTTATGCGACTAATGGCTAACCTGGTTGCCTGGCGTGTGCTACAAACAACTTCTGTCGTATCCGTTACACTCGCTAAAGCTAAATCTGCGAAACTCGTCAATTGACAGTGACCTAAATAGTAAGAACTCAGAGTCTCATCATCCTTGTCTTTGAGAACGAGATAAAGTACTGATTCGCTATCAGTACTAGAACTAGCGTTAGAGACAAAATGGATTTCTGCTCTGGCAAATGATTCATCAATATATGATAGATAATCATCCGCTATCTCAACGTAATTTAATAAGCTCTTCATCGAACCATTAGCCAGTGAAGAATTGTCGGTAGAAAAAGCACTTGGCGCACCTATCATCAATACGCTCAGTGAAACAAGAACGTGAGATAGGAAGGGGTATCGGCGGTAAATAAAAGGCATCGTAAATCTCCTCTCAATTAAACATTAGAACTCCCCCGAACGCACAAGCAATGAGCCTCGAGGTCACCACTTATGTATATCAAGAAATTAAAAGGAAATCCACTGTTTTTATTTTTTTAAATAATTATATTAAATTTTTTCATACTCAGTCTCTCGTAACTACTTTTATGAGGCACTGTGTTAACCTTAATCTAACACTACCTTTTTACAGGTGATAACGTCTAAAACCATCATGACCTTTCATAGATAAACAGACTAAACCAATAACCATAGCAAGACAACACACGAGAAACCAAGGCCAGCCATCCCACGGATTGCCTGAAGAGGGGCCAAACCCTAAACTAGCACAACCTGGGAACCTAACCTTACGCTTATGGTCAGTAACCTCTCCGAGGGATTCTTTTTGCACATATTTAATCGCTGACTGTGCGTCAATCACACCCCAACCTAAGGAACCTTTTTTACCCCCCATGACGACCTGTTTCTGGGTGTACTCTTCATTTAACGCATACAACTTGGATGAGTTGGCTGTTTTCTCTAATATGGTCTTTAACTCAAAACTTGATAGGTCTTTGGGAGATGTCGCTAACACAAGACCTGCTACCCCCGCGACCAAAGGTGTGGCTAAGGAAGTGCCGTGATCGATCTCCACCTCACCACCAGGTGCACTTGAGAGCATATGGGAGCCTGGTGCTGATATACTAATCCAATGACCATAATTACCATAGAAAAACTTCTTACCTGAGCCATCAATAGCAGTCACACCCAGCACTTCTTGCAATGACCCTGGAAACTCTCGAATCATGGTATTGTCGTTGCCAGCAGCAGCCACAAACAGAATATTATGTTGAATTGATAAACGACGCATCAGATGAGATACGCTAATTGACTTTGAGCTCTTACCCAAAGATACATTCACTACCCTCACCGTTCTGTTATCCTTTAATTTCACCAGGGATAAATACTCTAACCCCCGAATAATAGAGCTATCAAAAATATCCAAATTCGCATCAACAATCTTGACTGGTAGAATCTGACAAAATGGACAAGCACCGTACACTAAACGCGAGTTACCAGCAGCAAGACCAGCCACAAGAGTGCCATGCCGGCAATATTTATGTAATTTGATCTGTCTCACCGGTTGAACTAGTCGCCGGCTCCCTGAACAACTTTCCCCGTGTTTTGATGTGCCTATTGGATAAACGCGACCAGTACCAATCAGTTCTTTCGAAAGCCCCTGGGAAGTATCGCAACCAAAACGATCTCCAGGGCACGCTCGGGCATCAACCCAACTGTCTTTTGTGAGATCGATGATTTGATTCTTGAGAGCTGGATGATAAACATCCACTCCCGAATCGAGCACGGCAATAATCGGTCGTTTCCTTTTAATCCGCTGATGCTCCCCCGCACCCAGTTGCGCTATATCATCTAAAGCCGAAGCAAGATTAATCATATTAATATGATAAATAGCTGTTGACGCAGCTTTATACTGGCGAGCAATATCAGTTATACTACTCAAAGATCTTTTATAATCTGGCTCTGCATACCAAATCTTACCTTGTTGATATAGTTGATTGAGAACCCTCTTAGCTGTAGCCAAACTATGAAACTTTACTCTACTGAGAATTACCTGGTTCGAGCTGTGCCATGATCGCCCTTGTGGCTGATTAACACCAGCGAGCTCACTACCAATTCCCATGCGACTAGCTCTCTTCGCAGATAATGGCTGGGAGTATAAGGGAAATGAGCTAAGATAACCGACATCAGTGGCTTCTAACGCAGCTATTGGTGAGAGATAACTCAAAATATCCTTCATGAATTGCTGCCTTAAACTTTGCCATGACTGGGAAAAAGCCTGCAATATGTGAGGCTGTTTTCCTTTAAAAGCAACGAGATAAACTTGTTCTGAAGAGGCTGATCCTTGATCCGTGTTCAGGGTGATAGGAACTGTTTGATCACCCGTGATATCTTCCTGTTCATCAAGACCACATCCTAATAGTCCAATAGTCACGCTAATTGTTAGCACCGCTAATAACACAGTAGTCGCCACATCCGAAATCAATGGGTGTTTGTTTGCCATGGGTGATGAGTTCCTTCGTAATATCTTAATAATTTAACATTCTCAAGGGAGTCAATAGCAAAATTTCTCTTTATTATATTTGTGACGATTAATGACCAGTGATGAGCAATTACATCGAGCTTAAGTCGTCTGCATAATCACTATTAACCACAGGTCACGACTTAGCAGTACCTCTTACCATATGACTTTTAACCCATAGACAAAAAGCTTCCGTAAACTCAGTTCCTGACAGCTCTGGATCACGGAGGAGTAACCAATTATTCTCCTTTGCTGCAGATAATTCTTGACCACTAGTCATCGTAGCAAAAAATTGATCGATTTTTTGAGTACCTTGTTGATGAATTAACTGTCTGTGCTCTCGCATGTAAGAATTTGACTCATCGGCTGTCCTGGTTGACCACTCTTGATAACTTCGCCATATATTTTTCAAAACACTCTCTTCCATGTGAGAATGCATGCAAGATTCTAAAAAAAACTGTAAAAGACCTTCTTCACTAAAATAGCCTAAATGGTAAAACATAAGAGCCAATTCATCATAACCATCAAACCAAAAAATATCGCGCCCTAGTTCTCCCTGCTCATCTATTTTATCTTTCTGATCTCTGCGAATACAAATCAGCACTGTGAGTTCTTGCTGGTTTGGATTTTTGTTAACGAGTAACTGATTAATGGCTAGTCGTTCAAAAATACTCTCAGAAATTTCCTGTGACACATCCATACATGTCAAGCATTGCAAACTTTCTTGTTTACCCAACCGACCGGTAACAATGTATTTGATCAGGGTATAAATATAAGGATCACTCTCTTTATTGTCCCCAAGCAAAATCAATGATTTTGTCTGCTTAAATCGACTCACTAAAGATAAAATAGATGCCACCTTATATGATACCTGGTGCTTAATTAAAGATATCTTGCCTGTTTTTAAGTTATACATCTGATCTTTAAACGAATTAGTGGCACAAGTGAGATAGTCCATCGCCATTTTATGCTCTAATACTGGCCTGAGTTGAGGAGGAGAACTACTAATAAAATGGAGGGGAGGCGATAACTCATTCCAGTGCAATAAATCACCCTCCTGAAATTTCATCGCCCTCAAAAACTCCCGAGCTCCCTCCACCGTTTTTTTATCTGCAGCACGCTCCAACATAATTCTCGCCATACCCCTAAGTGACTCATAGGCTGTCTCGAGATAGGTTTTATCAATATCAGAAATCAGCTGAATAGGATGTTGCCATACACTGGCTGAGTCGTGACAAATTTTGCGATTCACGAGACGCCAAACATCATAACGTCTAGGAAAAATGCTTTTCATTTAATACCTCCTCTCATCACAGTACTGATCTCACCTTATTGACTGCCATGGTGATCAGCTAGGCAATATGATATGATGGGTTATGTCGTTTTATTTAACGAAGCTGATAACATGTCATTTTGCCGTATCATCACCTATTTGAACTGACTTAACGATTTTTGTCTACCAAGGCTCATCTACCACTGGTATAATCATATACTGATCCTCTGATGTAGTCACTGTCGTATGATGGCGCAGGTCACAGGATAGCTTGTATATCCATCATACCAACTTTATTGAGATCAAGGATAACCTATGAATACCACCTATGTTCATCAACCAGAAGAAAATGACCTAATGGCTCACAACGTGGATCACCCAAATATAGCAGCCCGGAGTCACACAGCCACAAAGCCAGACAATAAGCCAGGAGCATCATCAGACAGCTCCTCGAAACAGCCGTCTTCATCCCTACCAGTAAAAGATGTTAAACACAAGCGGTTTTGTGTTTATTGTCAAACTCAAAAAATCTGGATTTTTCGCGGCGACAAAGCCAAAGATGGCTCAAAAATTTACACAGACGCCCAAGGATCACGATGGGCTGGTAAGCGCTGCCCAGATTGTGAAAAAAAACGAGTGAAAGCTGCTAATCGCCATGACTTTTTCGAAAGAACAAGTATCTGCAAAACACTGATTGCCCATGGCTTTAAAATTATCAGTACATCCACACCGATTATTGTTGAAAAACATGGTGAATATTCCACCGTCAGTATTCAAAGGGCATTCGCTGAAAATGGCGGTAAAATCGTTATCGAAAAACCAACAGAAAGCGCTGATCACACTGATTATGTGGCTCTGCTGTTTCAGACCACAAAAATTATTCCCAAAGAACAACTCAAATCCCTGGCAGGAAGAATCGAAGTCTTTACCAAAGATTTTCATGGTGACCTGAGTGAGATGGTGCCAGCTAAACCACAAGGCCCTCACAGTTATCCGTAAAGCTCATAGTCATGCTGTGGTGGTAGATAGCCCATGACCATAATGAAAAAATATCCTCATCAATTAGCAAAGAATCTAGCTCTCTTAACCAGACACAAACTATTCGAACTAAATCTCAACCATAGTTGTGTCATTGTCTGTCATCCCATATCAAGCTACACAACGATTTTTGCTCACCAACTAACAAAATGCGGCGCTAAGGTCCTGTTGTGCCCGAGTCGATGTTTATGGTCTGATCCAGAAGATATTAAATTTGTTGCTCATCAACTAGGACAAGATCATTTGATCCAGGAGCAAAAAACCATCCACTGGAATGACCCTCATGACCTGTATTCTCATATTTACCAAAAAGCACGAGATTTTCAGGGTCATGTACTTATCACAGATTTTTCTGGTTCGTTTATTGAGTGGCTATGCACCACTCAACAGGACCCTCTGCCCAATCTCGTCGGTTTTTCATCAAGCCAAAAAGCTTTTTATCAAACATTTCAAGATTATTTTCCTACCCATAGACTCCTGCTTAGTAACTTCTATCTACCATGCTCCACATTACCCCTCGCCATCTTTAGCGCATACCATCCGATGTCTTTATCCCACTTCGAGCAGACAATAAAAAAGGTTACCCATTTTATCCATCATTCAGTACAAAACAGAGGCGCTGAAGACACACTTCGAGCACTAGTGATTGGCTATGACCAGTGTGGTCAGGCTTGGGCCAAAATATTACAACGATGCCACTACGAGGTCACCGTATTAGAAAACAACCTTACTCGTCGAGTCACTAGCTGTTTTGATGGCTTTGCCGCGGTAGATCTATCTGGTGAACAAAACAATCACCACTCTCACAGTGATAACGATCCAGATTTTTTAGCTAACCTTGATCTCGTGATAACAACTTCTGAGCAAAAAAATGCCTGCCATAAAGATATTTTAACCCGTTTAAAACCAGGATGTGTGATCGCTAGTGGTTGTTACCGGGAAGGCGATATTGACCACACAGCCTTCACCTCCACATTGTCCCATGGTGAGTCTATCGATGATCAAATACTCGCCCAAAAACTCTTCCGATCTGATGATCCATCAGATTACCTGATTTTACTCGCTGCTGGTCAACATCTCCCAACTAGCTTGAAGCTCAGGGAAAGTGTTTGGACGAAAGATATTCATTATACTTTAGAGCTGGTGAGCTTAAACTACCTGTTAAGCCTTCACGATGTTGCCATAAGCTACCAAAAGAAACCATCCGCTTCATATCAGGACTTTGGATTAATACTCCCCCCTGAAATCAGCCATTATATTTGTCGAGCTCTCGTTTTTTCCAGTGATGCCCTGAGTTATATGACACCGGAACAAATCAAATTGGAAAAAAGACAACCATGGCAAATGCTGAAAAACCCATTATATTCTTATATGACATAGCATAACGTTTGAAAGATCACTGTGACTTGGAACAAAAAACAACCGACACTACGCCTGGCTGATAGCAAAAAAATCAGCCATAAGAAAGAAGAGCTACCAAATACACATATACCCGTAGCACCAAGTGACAGCAAAGTGCAAGACCTAGCACTCGCTCCTGCTGGCGATGAACTACTCGAACAAATGACACCACATATGCCTGCCGTCATGGCTGTAAAACAAAAATTTGCCCAGGATCAACCTTTGACTGGTGTGGTTGTTATCGGCAATGTTTATCTCACCCCTGAAACCGGAGTGTTTATCCTTGCCCTCCAAAGTCTTGGGGCTCAAGTACGCTGGACATCCCCTTATCCAGCATCCACTGATGATCGTGTTGCGGCTGCTCTCGCCTGCAAAGGCGTTGCTGTGTATGCTTCTCGTCAGCAAAGTCACAGGGAACAAAAAAACTTTCATAAAAAACTTCTTTACACCAAGAGCTACCAACCACAGGAGGTTGGTTTTATTATCGATCACACAGGGGCTCTTATGGAAACCTATTACTCTCAAACGAGTTTCAAAACTAGCTCACAACTCCTTGGTGTCGCGATTGGCTCAAAAAGTGCTGATTATCAAATAAAACTCAAAGCTATGGGGAATAAAAGCAATCAAAAAATGAATTTTCGCTTATTCAACCTAGGACATTGTATGGCTTTTTCTCGAGTTGGATCCTACGCATTCACCTTAGAGACCACCTTAAATGCCCTTAACCAACTCAATAAACTTGGATACGCTAAAACACTGAAGAAAAAAGCCTTGATCATTGGCTATGGTTATGTTGGCAAGGCTGTGGCCCATACTCTTAGGTCTAAAGGAGTAAAAGAAATTTTAGTTGCCGATGTTGATGCCATGTGTGCTTATCAAGCTATGATGGATGGTCATACTAGTGTGGCGATTCATGAACCTATCATTACCAAGGAAGCTAAGAGTCGTGACCAATTAGCAAGCGCAAGCTTTATCGAAGTCCATAAAAAAACATCTATCCACACTGAGATATTTAAAAATGTTGACTTGGTGATCACTACTACCGGAGTTAAAAACATCATTGACCACCAGATCATTAATCATCTAAAACCCGACGCCACACTCATGAATATGAGTGATGAACTAAAAGAAATTAATTTCAGTACTATTCAGAGAAAATATGAGAGCACTGAGGTGCAACCTCATATTTGGCAAATCAAAGTGTTAAAGCAAAAGACCGGCTACTATGATCACGACCTTGACGACGACGAAAGTCACAACGTATACCTGATTGGCTCAGGTCTGCCATTTAATCACGTATTCTGCGACATGTGGCCAACCAAACATCTCGATCTCATGCTCGCCACATATGGTCAGTGTCTTTGTGATGTCGCTCACCATCCTATTAATGACAACCTTCATAGTGATAACGAGATATTCTATAAAAACTATGACCTGGATAACTACCTAGCCGAAGCCATTCTTAGTCACCATAGTTCCATGGCATAATCCAAAGAAAATCAAAAGCTATCGAGAATATGAAAGCCATAAACATTTTTATGGCCTGTCATGGCAAAGATCATAGGATACTTATTGTAGCTGATACGGCGCACAATGGGGGTGGCATAAAGTGAGGATGGTAAATACCTTTTAAACACCAAGGTTTTAGCAAAGTCCGTTAAACCAAATATTTCTCCCCTTGTTGTGGTCACAAGTATATGCCCTGTCAGGTGAGACTCACCTAAATCAAGAGGGACAATCGACGATATGGGAGCATCCGAGATTTTAATATAACTTTTCTTGTCACCAGTCAATTTATCTAATGTGAGCACCTTACCATCAAGGGTGCCAATAAAAATATTATCCACCCCATCGACTTTGGTCGTAAACTGAGCGGCAAATTTTTTCAGCCAACGAGGTGAACTCTGGAAATCACCAAGGGGAAAAGCATGCACCGTGCCATCAAACCGAGCAAACACCATTTGACCTTGTTGAACCGTAAGAGGCCCGACAACACCACCAAGTTCTTGACTCATCGCGAGACTAACATTAAATGCCCCTAACCAGTCACCTTGATCTAATGAATAGGCCTCCACACTGCGCTTCGCCCCCACATAGAGAACATCGTCACTGATAGCGAGTGAGTGGGGCTGATAATGGAGCAGATCAACCCCATTTGTTAACGATGAAATCCACTTAATGTCACCGGAGGTGCCATCCATTTTTAAAACATCACCATGCGCCGTCACCAAATATAGAGCACCACCATTATGAACAGCTTGGACAACGTAACTACTCAATGCACTCTGCCAAACAACTTGAAGTTCTTCTGTGGTAACCTTGGTCACTTTACCATCAATGGTAAACACATAAAGAGTATCATCAACCATAATGATTTCCCTGGATAGAGCACCGGAAAGAGGAAACTCTGAGGTTTTTTGTTGGGTAAATAGGTTGAATTTTTGCAGCATAATCTGGCCATGACGAAATACCTCTCGATACAATTCTCCCTGGTCACTCACGGTCACAGGCACAGGATAATAACTACGATAAGGCATCGACTCCAAAGTCGAACCTTTAAGAAAAAAGGCAGGAACTAGTGTGTGTCCTAAGCCATCACCAATAAATTGACTGGTAGCACTCACCACCTGATGAGAGACCATCAAACAGATCACAATAGTCACACAACCCCTAATCATAGGAATCACTGATAAAGATCTATGTCGCTTGTGTAATATCATTTTTTATCACTCTCTCCTTGAGGGTTAGGATCCTGCTTGAAATTAGTTAAAGCTTTTACCACCATAGCTAACTTTGCTTCTTCACTCATAGGATAAGTCTGGGGCACCCAAACAAAAAACCCCCCCATAAAAATTTAGTGGGCGCCCACTTAGAGCTTTGTGCTTCTTTTCTCGATTGTAGTGTTGG
>JAPOQT010000159.1 GCA_026710525.1 Pseudomonadota bacterium | reverse complement strand
TCTTAGACCCTTTTACTGGCACTGGTACTTTTATGGCCAGACTTTTTGATCTTGGTTTAATTGCTGAGGAAGATTTAGACCGCAAATATAGAGAGGAACTGTTTGCCAACGATATTGTGTTACTGGCCTATTATGTGGCTAGCGTTAATATTGAAAATGCTTACCAGCAAGCCTCCAGCTCAGAGGATTACCTGTCATTTCCTGGTCTTTGTCTTACTGACACCTTTGCCATGGACCGCCCTGATGAACATAATCAGTTCTTTGAAGAAAACTCAAAACGCAGAACTCGCCAACAACAAAGTCCTAGCGAGGCTCCTATTCAAGTCATCATTGGCAACCCTCCTTATTCAGCTGGTCAGAAAAACGAAAATGACAATGCTAAAAACGTTAAATACGATACGTTAGATGCCCGTATTCGCTCCACCTATGCTGAGCACTCTACAGCTACCTTGAAAAATTCACTTTATGATAGCTATATCCGCGCTATTCGATGGGCGAGTGATCGTATCGAGGGTGAGGGGGTGGTGGGCTTTATTACCAATGGTTCTTGGTTGCGTGGTATGGCGAGTGATGGCATGAGAAAGTGTTTGGCAACGGAGTTTTCTGGGATTTACGTCTTTGATCTCAGGGGGGATGCAAGAACATCTGGTGAGAAGCGTAGAAAAGAAGGAGGAGGAGTTTTTGGTGCTGCATCGAGAACTCCGGTGGCTATCACCTTTTTTATTAAAACCAAGCAAAAACCAAAGGCCTGCCAGATCTTTTATTACAGTGTTCAAGATTATATGACGCGCAAGCAAAAACTTGATGAAATAACATCGTTTGACAATCTTTTTAATGTTCCGTGGCAAGAGTTAACTCCTGATAAGTATCATGACTGGCTAGATCAAAGAGATCAAAGCTTTTATCAGTTTATAAAGATAGCTGATAAAAAATCTCCTGATTCCACCCTTTATCAGCAGTATTATTCTATGGGGATCATAACAAACAGAGATGCTTGGGTATTAAATCATCATCCAGAGAAACTAACACGTCATATAGAAAAACTCATAGCTACCTACGAACAGGATAGCAACCGCTATCAGCAAGAATTGGCTCTCGGCAATAAACCTAATATTGATGATTTCGTAACCGCTGATGCAACGAAAATTAAGTGGGATAGAACTTTAAAAAAACATCTCGCTCGAAACAAAGAGGTTACCTTTAATTCTCATGCTATGACCCTTTCATCCTATCGTCCTTTTGAAAAACGATGGCTTTATTATGATCGAGAATTAAATAGTCAGGTCTGTCAAATGCCCCAAATATTTCCTTTTAGCCAAGAGAATAACAGGGTGATTGGTGTGACAGGTAAGGGTAGTAAAGGGGGGTTCTCGGCATTGATGACAGACTGTGTGCCAAATCTTCATTTTATGATCACGTCTCAATGTTTTCCTCTATACTGGTATCCTCGAGGTGGAGGTAACAGAATACCAGCACTATCCCAAGAAAGTTTGGCTCAAGTCCAAGCAAAGTATCCCCAGTTAGACCAAACCATTAGCCACGAAAATGTGTTCTATTATATTTACGCCCTGTTTCATCTACCTGAATACAAGACACGCTACGAAGATAACCTGAAAAAAGAACTGCCCAGAATTCCCTTTCCTGAAAAAAGTGACAGCTTTTTTCAGTTAGTAAAAGCAGGAAAAACATTAGGTGAACTCCATGTGAACTATGACCAGCAACCTTGCTGGTCAGAATGTTATACTCAAATCAAAGAGGATAGTGAGCTTGATGACATCACATTATACAAAGTGCATAAAATGAAGTTCGCTGATAAAAAAGATAAAACAGTGATTATCTATAACTCCCATATTACGGTGTCTGGTATTCCCAGCAAAGCCTATGACTATCAAGTGAATGGTAAAAGTGCTATTGAATGGGTGATGGACCGCTGGCGAGTTCGTGTTGATAAAACAAGTAAAATTAAGTCCGATCCAAATGATTGGGCTATTGACACCGCAAAAGATCCACAGTACATCCTTAAGCTACTCCTCAGAGTAATCACCGTCAGTATGGAAACCATGAAAGTCGTGGAAAATCTTAGTTTTGACTGGGATGATGATACTGCTGATTTGGATAATGTGAGTGAGGATGGCAAAATTCCGGTTATGTCTTTATATCATCTGTAGATGCTATCATAGTTCTCAAGCATGACTCATAGTAAAAGCTACCCCACAGGCAAGGTAATTCCTCTACTTTTTTGTATTATCAGTGCCTTTAGGATCTGCGCCTTTAGACAGTTGAAAAATCTTTGGCTGAAAGTCAAGTGTATTCATACTTTTAGATAATGAAAACTCATTACCACCAAAGGCTTTGATGACAATAAGCCCAGCCTTCTCAGCTTGCTTTATCCGCCGATCGAGATCTGCTTGCTCTTCCCTGTCTACGAGAATAGACTTTTTCTTTTTTTGTGATGGTTGGTCATCTGTTTTACCATAGACGATAGCACCAACAACCTCAATAGGGCTATAGGATCCAATCGCTTTACTGAAAAGCTGTAATTTATCAACAAATTCTTTAATATTATTCGAGGTCAGTGTTGATTTAACTTCACCGACTAGATAACGAGGCATGTCTAAATTCCTGATATCGTATGATATAGCAAAGTCATATTCACAAATCATGTTTTCATCTTGATCACGATACCGGAAATTACGAACCAGTGATGTAAAGTCCAATTCGAATGCGTCGCAAAAAACTGGTAATCCATCAATCACGATATCTTCTAGTATGTTTCCCCACATTCTGCCACTTTCGCTCTTCGCTTGATCGATCTTCTTTTTCACAACCATCTTGTCTTTTTCATTCTGTTCTTTCCATTGTTGGAGTGATTTTTCATTTTCTTCTTTCAATTTTTGGAGATTCTTTTCTCCTTCTGCCTTATCTTTTTCATTCTGTTCTTTCCATTGTTGGAAGTTTTTATCTGCTTCTATCTTGTCTTTTTCATTCTTTTCTTTCAGTTGTTTGAGTGATTTTTCATTCTGCTCTTTCAATTGTTTGAGTGACTTTTCATTTTCTTCTTTCAATTGTTGGAAGTTTTTATCTGCTTCTGCCTTGTCTTTTTCATTCTGTTCTTTCAATTGCTGGAAGTTTTTATCTGCTTCTATCTCGTCTTTTTCGTTCTGTTCTTTCCATTTCTGGAAGTTTTTATCTGCTTCAGCCTTCTCTTTTT
>JAPOQT010000158.1 GCA_026710525.1 Pseudomonadota bacterium | reverse complement strand
CAAGGGCATCTCGGTCTCCTGCTACTCCCTTCACTAGGACACTGTCGTCTTCAGAGGCAGTGTAATCACTTCTTGATGCTCTAGCTTTGCCGTTGACTTTGCGGGTAAAGTAATCAAAAGTGCCAGAGTCAGCCCCTGGTCCGTATAGTTTAATAGCTCTTTTTGGCCAACGAGAATCGAGATCTGACCACAACTTAATGGCGCTCGATGGTTGCCACAATGCTTTCAGTTGGCTGGCGCTAAGCTCATCAACCCAAGTATTTTTTGGATGAACAACAACAGAGATACCGTCGTACGCAATAGGAAGTTCAATATACTCAAAGCCTGATTTTTTTGCTTGTCGGATCTCTTGCTCACTAATGGGGCGGGAGGCATTGTTAATATCGGTATCACCGGCTAAGAATTTTTTAAAACCACCACCGCTACCTGACACCCCAATCGTTATCTTGACCTTTGGTTGTTTTTCTTGATATTCTTCAGCGACCGCTTCAGTAATAGGGTAAACCGTTGAGGAGCCATCAATAACAATCCGACCTGTTAGCTTAGGATTCTGCTGTAACTCGCGAGTGTGTTCCTGCGTGTCTTTGCTATCACCGTGACCTTGATGACTATTTTCTGCTAACACTATATTGTTACTGACCAAAATAGTGAAACAACCCAAGGTTAGCCCAGATAAAATCAGCCGTAAGTTAAGGGATACTCGTTGATGTCGTCTAGATTTAAGTAACACACAAAATAAGTGATCAGTCATGCTCATAGTGGTTGCCTCCATAACTTTGGTAGAGCTTAATGTCAGTGGTTTAGATCGAGTGATTCATAGCTAAAAACATCTGTATTTTGGCGGAGTATTGAAAAGAGTGCAAGATTTTTTTTAATGAAGTTGCTATGATTCATTTATGAGTGGGTGAGAATTAGATAACAAATTTTGCCGTTTTTTCTTATGAACGATAGTGAGCATTCCATTCTTGTGGTTGAAGATGAGCCTGATATTCAAGAGCTCCTCCATTACAACTTTACGAAAGAGGGATTTCGAGTGTTTTTGGCTAGTGATGGTGAGGAGGGATTATCCTTGGTCAGCTCGTTAGAACCTAGCTTAATTATCCTTGATATTATGCTACCAAAGCTGAGTGGCTTTGAGGTTTGTAAACGTCTTCGAGAGCAAGAGAAAACCAGTACCATACCGATTATTATTGTCACGGCAAAAAGCGAAGAACACGATACAATTTTTGGTTTAGACTTAGGTGCTGATGACTATGTGGTCAAGCCTTTTAGTATTGAAGAGCTTATTGCCCGGGTGAGGGTTCATTTGCGGCGTTATGACCTTTACCGCTCAGCCATGGTTAATCAACAACCCTATGATGAATTTATTAGACTCGGCCCACTGGCATTAGCCAGCAAGCGTCATATTATTTTTTTTCATAACAAACCCTTAATTCTCACCCTGTCAGAATTTAAAATTCTTGCCACTATGATGTCGTCACCGGGCACGGTGTTTTCCCGAGCTGAGCTTATCAAAGCCATTACTGACGATAGTCATGTTCATTTAATAGCCCGCAACATTGATGTTCATGTATTATCGATCAGGAAAAAACTTAAGGATCATGCCCATCTTATTCAAACCATCAGGGGTGTGGGTTATAAATGCGTCGATCAAAGGGTGTGACCCCAGTCATAGCTCACAATCATTGGTATGGCGCATGCTAACAAGATAACAACCGAGGGAGTCTGAGAAAGTTTAGGAT
>JAPOQT010000157.1 GCA_026710525.1 Pseudomonadota bacterium | reverse complement strand
GCTCAAAAACAACCATGGAATTAGCGCAGATTATTAGCGCAGATTTTGGTTGTGATCATGTTGCCGTTGTGGCACCAATATCAGAAAATAAAAAAGGTCTATTTCGGCGGGAAATCTATTATGCTCGAGAAGAGAATTGTCAAGCTGTTGCTATTAATAACCAAATCTATTCTTTAGACCAGGTT
The DNA here is from genome assembly GCA_026710525.1 of Pseudomonadota bacterium. GTDB lineage: Bacteria > Bdellovibrionota_B > Oligoflexia > Oligoflexales > Bin106 > Bin106. The sequence goes on along the minus strand of JAPOQT010000157.1, from coordinate 4,481 downwards.
TTGCCAGGATTTCATCCACAAAAAAAATACACGGTTAAGGTGATCGCTGACATTGTGGAGTTAGGTCACTCACAGTCACTGAATCAGCTTGAATTAGCAATAGCTAAAGCGATCACAGTAGGTTTTGAGCATTGTGAAGTTTACCGAATAAAACCAGGAGACGTAACCCTAGGAAATAACGGACGGCATTATTCAAGTTTAGGTGGTTGTCCTGAGTGTGGATTTTCTTGGCCTGCTATAGATTCCCGTTATTTTGCTCAAAATTCTCTAGGTCGTTGTCCTGATTGTGATGGTTTTGGTGCATCCATAGATCAACAAGAGAACCTTGGTATCGATAGTCATCTTTTTCATCACGATCAAATCTTATGTACCACCTGTGATGGTACGGGTCTTAATCCTGATTTTGACCACATTACCATCGCAGGACATTCACTAAGGTCCATGTATTTGTGTCAGATTGATGAGCTTGCTGAATTTACGAGTCGTCTATTAACACTGTTACCCGAACATCGAGATAACAAAGCCCTTGCTACGGTCCAAAGAGAGCTCACCAAGGAGCTAGGTAAAATGAAGGAACTGGGACTTGGTCATCTTAGTTTAGGCAGACGGATTGCCTCGTTATCTAATGGTGAGAGGCAGCGACTGCGACTCAGTGGTATCCTGATCGAGCCTTTATCTGGTGTGTTGTATATACTCGATGAGCCGAGTCAAGGATTGCATCCAGCTGATCTTGAGCAAATTTGGCCGAATATCATCACCTTGAGAGATTTAGGTAATACGATTATTATCATTGACCACGACGAGTATTGCTGGCAAAGAGCAGACAGGATTATTGAATTAGGCCCTGGTGGTGGTCGGAGTGGTGGCGAGTTAGTGGCTAGTTTTCCTCCGGGCAATGCATCTCAGTTTCGCCATTTATCAAAAACAGCAGAAATTCTCGCTGATCAACACCGGTTAACATTCTCTCGTGTGGTCGAAAAACAAGCAAAAAAAGACTCGTCTCTTGGCAGCAAAAAAGCCTATCTCACCTGGAGCAATATTTGTTACCATCACTTAAAAATCGATCAACTTAGTATTCAAAAGCATGCCATCAACGTTGTGAGTGGGGTGTCAGGGGTGGGTAAAACAAGTTTAGCTATGGGAGTTCTCAGTAAAAATCTTCACCTTTGGATGGCTTCGTTGTCACGAAATCAAGCCCGAGGCACATTTGATCCAGAGGATTTTCAGCCGGTTTACTGCGACAAAATCACAGGATTAGACCCCGACCTTCGTGTGACAACTGTTCACCGTCAACCCATGGCGAAATCATCGGTGAGTATGCCAGCAACATATCTTAATTGTATGGGGGAATTAAGAACACTATATGCTTCCTTACCGGCAGCCCAATTAGCTGGCCTGACCAAAAAACATTTTTCGTTGATGCAGCCCTATGGTCGATGCTCAACCTGTGATGGCAAAGGTTATCTGGTCCATTCTATGAAATTTCTTGCTGAGGTCAGGGAAACATGTCCTGATTGTCAGGGTAAAAGATTTCATGATTACGTGTTGGCGGTGACGTACAAGGGGTACTCTTTATCGGATGTCCTTAATTTGACTATTGAGGAGGTGGCTGATCTCTTTAAAAACTATAGAAAAATTGCTAAAAAGCTCGAGTGTGCTGTTGATCTTGGCCTTGGTTATCTCACTTTTGGTCAACCAAGTAGCACCTTGTCAGGGGGGGAGGCTCAGAGACTTAAGTTGTCCACGTATTTAGGAAAAAAAAATCATGTTCAAGATATCTTGTTCATTGATGAGCCGACGCGAGGCCTTCATGATGACGATGTCCAATATCTTATTAAGTCACTCAAAAAAATAGTAGCACTGGGTACCACTTTGGTGATTGTTGAGCACAATGCCCAGGTGATTGCTCACTGCGATCATTTGATTGATTTAGGTTACGGTCCAGGAAGTCAAGGAGGACAACTCGCTTTTAGTGGTGACATTTCATCATTTCATCAGTATTATCAGAATCACCAGACGAGAATGAAAAACAAAAGCCATCCATCTTATCCTCTTTCAGCGACAGCAAAACATTTATTCGCCACTTAAACGGCATGTGATCTTCTTTATTCTTGACATTGCTGTTATGAAAGCTCAATCTATCCTAGGTGATTTAGTGACTAGCTCACCAGCATAGTATTTTTACGAGTAGATCAATATGATGAGAATGTGTTTTATGAATAGTGAGCACCACAATCCGAGGCAAGTGACCACCATTAAAGATTTGGCTAAAAAAAAAGTCAATAACGAAAAAATCGTTGCCACAACTTGTTACGATGCTACCATGGCTAGATTGATTAGTTTTGCTCAGCTTGATTTTGTCCTCATCGGAGATAGTTTGGCTACTGTGATGATGGGCCACCCGAACACATTACCCGTCACAATAGAGCATATGGTGGTGTATGCTTCATCGGTGAGTCGGGTATTACAAGGACCTTTGCTCATGGCAGATATGCCTTTTATGAGTTATCACATGAGCCCAGAGCAAACTTATCAAAATGCCACAAGACTTATGCAACAAGGGGGGGTCCATGGCTTAAAACTGGAAGGAGCTGCCCCATGGGTTCTTGATCAAATAAGTCATCTTGTAGAAAGTGGCATTCCTATCATGGGGCACCTCGGTGTTACACCCCAAAGTGTTCACCAAACAAGTGGGTATATGGTACAAGGAAAAGAGCCGTCATCAGCTGAGCGTTTGATTCAGGATGCAGAAAAGCTTGATGGTGCTGGGGTTTTTGCTTTAGTGCTTGAACTTGTTCCTGCTGCATTAGCTGCTGAAATTACTCGAGTAGTATCGGTGCCGGTCATTGGTATTGGTTCTGGAGCTCAGGTAGATGGACAGATTCTTGTTTTGCAAGATTTGCTTGGTATGAACAGCTCGTTTCAGCCAAAGTTTGTGAAAAAATATTGTGACCTCGAAACAACAACGGTTGAGGCACTTAACACCTATGTGAGAGAGGTCCTTCAGGGGGAGTTCCCCAATGCTACTCACAGCTGGTAATAAAGAGTTGTCACACATTTATTATTTTAAGATGAGTCCTTGAATACACTAAACGTTAATTTTTAAATGTAACGAATTTATTATGACTAAAAAAGATTACTACGAAGTACTTGATGTCAGTCGTCATGCGTCTCCAGGTGAAATTAAATCAGCATATCGCAAAGCAGCGATTAAATATCATCCTGATCGCGCCGGGGATGATCGTGATGCTGAGGAGAAATTTAAAGAAGCGGCTGAAGCATATGAGGTGTTGAGCGATCAGAAAAAAAGGGAAATGTATGATCGTTTTGGTCATCAGGGTGTCCAAGGTTCTGGTTTCCAAGATGCCTCAGATATTTTCTCGTCTTTCAGCTCAATTTTTGAAGATGTCTTTGGTATGGGGGGAGGATCAAGACGCTCACAAGGTGCTGATCTCAGGTATAATCTCACCATTGAATTTGAAGAAGCTGTTTTTGGGGTACAAAAAGAAATCGAATTTAAAAAACATGTTACTTGCCCTGATTGTAACGGCTCTGGCGCTCAGTCAGAACAGGATATTGTTACTTGCCCTGATTGTAACGGCTCTGGGGTGCTCAGGAGATCTCAAGGTTTCTTTACTGTTCAAGTCACTTGTCGGCGCTGTTCAGGTTCGGGAAAAATTATTAAAAATAAGTGCCGGACTTGTCGGGGTACAGGTAACGTAACCAAAAATGAATCACTTACTGTTAACATTCCTGCTGGAGTAGATGATGGTATTAAATTAAGACTTCCTGGCAAGGGTGACGCTGGTAAGGAATCTGGTAGTATCCCTGGCGATCTTTTTGTAGTTCTTAAGGTGAAGCCTTCTGATACTTATATTCGCGACGGAGCAAATATTATTTTACCCTTATCCATTTCCATTACTCAAGCTGCTCTTGGTGGCGAAATTCATTTTAAGACATTAGATGGCCCTCATTCAATCTCTATTTCTCCTGGCACCCAATTTGGTCATGAAATTAAGATTCCTGGCTTGGGAGCATCATCAATCAACCATTCAGTGTCACAAAGGGGAGATTTTATTGTCTTGTTGCAGGTGATCATTCCTGAAAAGCTATCAAAATCAGAAAAGAAGTTATTAGGCGATCTAGCAACCACTTTGGATAATCCGCAGCGGGTATCTCAAGGCAGCACAAAGAAAAAGTTCTTTGATCGTTTTTTCAATTAATATGCGGTCAAAAGCATCCCAACATCTGAGCAGTTATTTTGCTGCCACTTTTGAGTGGCGCCCTGGCTAGTCTTCAGTTATTTTTATTCTCCATTTCTGCTGGATTCTCAAAGATTGACCATTTATCTCTTAACCTATAAGAGATAAATCATGATATTTAGAAAATTTTGATTCATATTAAATTTTTCTATTGATATAGTATTAAAAATATATATTATTTTATTCATATGGCGCTCGTATGTTTTACTTTGTTTAATT
>JAPOQT010000156.1 GCA_026710525.1 Pseudomonadota bacterium | reverse complement strand
TTTTGATAACCTATGTCCTGAGACGATTTAATGTCATCAACATCAAACAAATAGACTTCGCTTACCTGTGACAGTTTGGGGTCGATACTACGAGGCAGAGCCATGTCACAGATAAAAAAATATTGCTTGCCGGCAGCTCTTCGTAAACCTAAAACATCTTCACCATCTCTTTTACTGATAAAATAATGATCAGCTTGGGCACAGGAAATCAGAATATCTAAATCAGGTAAAGAGGGGAGTAGTTGATGCAAGCTGTAAGGGTTTGCCTGGTCATGGCTACGCACAAGGACACTCGCTCGCTCCTGATGTCTGTTAAAAACCGATACCTCTCTCGCTCCTTGGGTTATAGCATAATCAAAACACTGACTAGCCATAGTACCAGCACCAATAATACCAACGTGACAAGAGCTAATATCCTGATATATCGTTTTTGCTAAATCAAGAGCACAGTGAGCCAGGGAGACTTTGCCTTTACTCAGATCGGTTTGATGGCGAATTTCTTTGGCTGTTCGTAGGGCAATGTCGCTTAAACGACGAAGTACTGGACCAAGGGTTTGGGCTTGGTCTGCCAAGACAACAGCCTTTTTAAATTGTGAGGTGACTTGGGTCTCACCAATCAACATTGAATCAAGACTAGCGACTACCCGAAACAGGTAATCAACAGCATCACGTCCTTGAAAACTCTGACAGCAATCACTCAGATCATGATGATCATGGTGTATCAAATCTTGGACGAGATGAGGGCCAAGGTTATTGTATTTTCGCGCTTTAGGGATAAAAAACATTTCAAAGCGATGACAGGTCTGAAAAATAAGCAGTTCAAGGAGGTCATGTTTATGTAAAAGACGACAGGTCTTTTCTAAAAAACAAGAGGGATCAACAACAAATCTTTCTCTTAGATTCAGAGGTGTTGATTTATGGGATAAACCCCAATGCAAAATATGTTGTTGATCAATTTGACTCATGATGGCTTTATGAAGGTGATTAGATCAGTAAGAAAATATAGGCTACTGCCAGGATACTCAGTCCGATCATAACTTTTTTAGTCAAGCTTAACAGGGAGACGAGGCGAATGTTTTTTAAATATAACAGGTAAACATAAAAGCCCCATAAAGTGAAGGCCTAGATAAATTTTATCACTGCACGATCAAACTGGCCACCTTGAGCTAATTCTGTCAGTTGTGAAGATGAAAAAACAACACCTGAAATGAGAGCTAAGGATAAACAAACAACTCCCGCCTGTAAAGACTCATAAAACCCAGCGGTCAAGGTTTCAAGGGGTGGCTTATTGTTACCGGCAAAGAAGGTTACGTTTTTTGCTTTGAGCTCTCGTTGTTTTAAGGTGATAATAACAGCAAACACAACTGTGACAATCGCGGCCCCCTGCCCTAGGGTAGCAAAAACAATATGAAAGTCTCTAAAAAAATGCAAAGGGGGAGTGTTGAGGAACATATTTTGTCTAATCATATCACCGCTGATTAAAATCATACAACCAGGACTCAGGTACATAGCCGAGATTTTTTGTCCCAGAGATGCTCCTTTAAAGAGTGAAAATGCAGAGAGAATCAAAGCGAGCAACAGCAGCCAAGACATTAAGCTTTGATGGACCACTAATTTATAAAGACACCAGCTAAATAAAGATAAACCAGCTAGGGCAGTATAGATTTGCGGTAAGTGACGTGGCTCTTCTCTGGTGTCTGTGTGTCGGACGTCTGATACCGTGGTTAGGATATGAAAAAAAAGACTAGAACAAGTAAAATACCAGTATATTGTCATAGGGATGGTCCAGGTGTCACTACTATTAATTGAAAAAGCATTTACTTGACTATCAAAAGACCAGGTATATACTTGCTTCCTGGGTTTTCAGATCTCTAGTATAGCTTAGGATAGAGTCGGTGACAAAAACTCCTCACATACCCTAGTTAAACACACCTAATCACTTGATATATAAAAGTCATATCAATTGACTCTTAATGAAGACAGTTGCTAAAAGCCACTCAGTCTCATATATTATCGCTGTAAGATGAGTGGCAAGAGTGCGGCTCCGTGGGTGATAGATCGCTGGCGTTAGTATTGATTAAACAAGCCAAATAAAGTCTGACCTGATTGATTCAGCTATCCGCATCATAGTATCAAGGATCCACAGTATATTCTCAAGCTTTTCTGTGGAAGTTGATTTTCCTATTCTTGTTGAAAAGCTGCTTACCAAGGGTTTTGGCAAGGAAAATCAGTTTGATTTTTCTTGTGCGTCGTGGCAAGACGTGTTTTTACTAGTGGCGGCTAAGCCCGCCTAGTATGAGTGAACACTGAGTAAGATTCGAAAAAACAATAGGATAATAGAGCCTTTGCTCACTCTAGTAGTGTTCTTTTGGTTCAGCCGACTCTCGTAAAGTTTAGGAGCAGACTGAGGAAATGGTAAGCAAACGTCACAAGTGCTATATATTTTATACTGGCTACTTACACCTTATGAAAAGGTTTTTCTTATACGGAAAGCCTTTTGAGTGGTGCTCACACACCAACTAATACCACGTAAGGGACGGGTTCATAGGGTGATGGATAAGATTTTGTGTTTAGCAAGACGGATGTACGCCATGAGATAGAGTTCGGCTTAGGTAACGCTGATTTAGGAAATGAGCCTTACTTAGTCAGTCGAAGGATAGCTGTTAGCGAGCAGCGTTTAAGAAAGTCACGGAACGTTTCAAACTCGGTTGAGAGAGCCCAGAATACGCAGCGTGTCGCAGCGAAGGACAAATCATAGTGAAGGAAAGTTGGATACACGCACGTCCGGTCCCAGAGAGCAGTGAGTGGCATCGGAGCTTTTTACCGGCGATACGAAGAAATCACATCGTTCTTTGGTCTTACATTTTTTAGATAGTATGCTAACTGTCTCACACCATGGATAAACTAGCTTTAAGACTTTGCGAAATTAAGAAAGAAACAATGTTATTACGTCGACAAAACTCGACTAATCTATGATCTTATCAACGAAGGAGAGTGTTACTTTCTTTCTCGTCCCCCGTAGATTTGGTAAAAGCTTGCTTGTGAGCACACTCCAGTGTTTGTTTGCTGGAGAAAAAGAGTTATTTCAAGGTTTATATATTCACGATAAATGGGATTGGTCAACAAAATATCCTGTGGTGAGAATCAGTTT
>JAPOQT010000155.1 GCA_026710525.1 Pseudomonadota bacterium | reverse complement strand
TCAAGTATCGATAGTTTCCAATCAATTATTGAAGATTGCTCAACGAGCGGACCATAGATTCAGACTACTTGGACTTAACTTTACTGTATCAAACCCCTTGACTACAAAGAGTGGAAACACTCGTATAGAAGCAAACTTTGAAATTCCAAGAAACAAATCAAATTACTCATCCCCAAGCAAATGCTTTATTGCTGGTGTAGAACTTGCCCCAGAAACCGCTATAGCTCTTGGTCGAGTAGCTGGTTATAAAGGGTTTAACACATTATCCAAAGCAGAGAAGGAACAAGCAAATGATAGCGTAAAAGAGCTAGAAAAGATAACACTTGCTGCCGTTAAAAAATTTACAGTAGGGGTCGTTAAAAATTCTTTATTAAACATACCTCATAATAGCTCAGCTTTTTCACAATCAGAAAATAGCTGTCAGGTTGCTATAGACTTTTCAGATAGAATAGATGATGCCATCAGTGATTATAAGAAGTCAAGTGATTTGTGACAGATATACCTTATTATCTTTGTGATTCATAATCAGGGCTCATTTCACTCCTCAGCGATGAGGGTGTGGATTGAAACGAACTGCTGTCTACCTATATCTATCCTGATTTTGCCCTTTCAGATTTTACTCGCATTAAGCAGTCGTTAATAATAATCATTCCCTTTTGTGAGCCCTAATGATTAATCTAGCGATGTCATAGCAACACAGAAATTCGACTTTTCATCAGAGATTTTGATGGTCTCAAGATCCAGGGCATAGGCGGTGGGTCGCGTGAGGTATTAAGTGAAACCAACACCAACAGGTAACCTCAGAGAATTGTGCTCCATACGTCCAGATCGTGATTACAGCATAGGCTGCTCGAATTAAATTCTAATTTTTTGACCAATAAGAACCCGAGAACCCTTAATTCGGTTTTTACGTTGTAGATCTCTCACACTGGTTCGATATTTTTTAGCGATGGAATAAAGAGTGTCGCCTTTTTTAATGACATAATAAGTACTAGGACGACTACTGACAGCAGTAGATTTCGACACCTTAAGTTTCTGACCAACGTATATTAAAGATCCTCGGATACCATTGAGTTGTTTTAACTCTCTCACAGAGAGTTTATAACGACGACCAATACTATCAAGGGTCTGACCCCGTCTCACAAGATGATATCCCTTAGACACCGATCCTCGACTTACCACCCTAGATCTTTCTCTTTGGGAAGCAAGGGTTTTATATGAACTAGCAATTTTATCGCTCGCCATTTGATTACTCACCCATAATTTATAAGTGCCTCCTGGTGGAGCTATGCCTTTGCGAATGTGAGGATTAAGGACTATAAGTGACTGCTGCGATACACCAATCACGGCGGCCACATCGCGAATACGTACACCACCAGGCACTTTAGCTGCTATGGGTATGCCATAGTTATTCAATGCCTTAAAGGTAAAACCATATTGGTCAAGATTTTGACCAATCTGAATAGCCGCCATCATTTTAGGCACATAATCCCTGGTTTCTCTTGGTAAAAGCTTGCGATGGGAAAGCTCCCAAAAGTCTCTCGTATGTCCACGCATAATTGCCGATAGTACTCGATTCTCTCCCGCATTGTAAGCCGCAGCCGCCAACTCCCAACTCTGATAAACTCGATAAAGACTAGCTAAATATCGAGCAGCTGCCCTAGTTGCTCTCACTGGATCCTTACGCTCATCAATATAGTAATTAACCTTAAGACCATATCGCTTACCAGTAGCTCGAATAAACTGCCATATTCCAACAGCACTGGCCGAAGACCGAGCGGCTGGTCGAAACCCTGACTCTACTAAAGCGAGGTAAAACAGCTCTGGAGGTAGTCCCTCTTCTTTCAAAACTTGACTCACTAGCAATTTGTAGTTAGCTCCCCGATTAAGGTAGCGCTGAAATAGGGAACGATTGTTTAAGAAGTACTTTAACCATTTTTTCACATCAGGATGATCAGCTGGCACAATAGGGTCGATTTCTGAGGCATGCTCATCCTGCACAGCTTCTGATAAATCTTCAGAGAGTCCTGATGACAAAATGTCAGCGAGGACCTCTGCTGTGGCACTTTTTTCACTCACACAGACAAAACCATTTTTCACCATCACACGCTCTTCAACATCTTCGAGGGTGGAGGTGTCTGTTCCCTGATCTAACTGACCTATCACCACAGGATCCAAAGAAGGTTCTTCACTTGTTGCCGCTTTCGACTCAGGCGCCACCACATCTGACTGGGCAGCACCTTCTTCTATGCTCACTTCTTCTGGCTGTGGTGCTTGTGCTTGGTGCTCCAAATCAGTTAGCTCAGATGATGTATAGTTCGTATTTTGACTAGGATTTTGCCATCCTGTTAGGAAATGTGTCATATCAGACCAGACGGCACGGGAAGTACTATGCTGACAGCCACCCACAACTAAAAGCAAAATCAACCAAAGGCAGCTTTTACTCGCCTGACATAAAACATGACAACTCATACGACAACAGTTCATAATTCACTTTCCATATTAATCAACAACTCTATTAAGTCATTCCCACTTTACTTGTCTCACCGCCCCACTGACGATCAAGGATATTTTGGCTATATCCTGAATACTATTCTGTATATCTTACCACGCAAATCGATAAATAGAAGTACGCACGAGAATATTTTTCGGCACAACTTATCATATGTTGCTATGCATAAAATGCCATAATATAAAATAGCTGAAAGCCGCCATAAAGCCATCTTAACCATGATAATAAAATCATTTTTTGCTTAATATTTCGAGAAAAAGTTCGAAGTAACAGTGGATAGCTCAGAATATACGCAACTTTTTGGGAACGCTTATGTCAGACCAAGTTAATTACCAACATCCTCCTTTCTCTGACAACAGAGATGTTGAAGAATTACTCCCTTTAATTAAAAAAGAACTAGATCAACTCAATCATATTTACGAGCAAGCTAGTTTTTTCTCACATAATGACGAGAAATATTTTGCCAAACTTTTTCCAAAAACCTGTCATAACTGTCAATTAACTTATCATAACAGATCAGAATACTTATTGAAGACCACTGCTCCCAGTGGTGGTTCCTTGGTCTTTTTGGAAGGCGGCTTGAAAGAGTTGAGATTGTGTTCATGTGGGGCATCCTTAACACTCTGGAGCGAAAACACAGATCGCAGAGACTCAACTTATTTGGGTTTTTTGAGGAGGGTGTTATTTGAAAATTGTCTACGCAAACTCGGTTTACTGAGGCCCGAAAAAAATGAACACGAGCTCAAACAATATCTTCGCACTTATTTTTCAAAGTAGTTTCTAGCAAAATAGCTGAGAAAAAACTGATGCCTTGTTTAACCCTCAAAACAAGGGTAAACAGGTATTCATGACAATAAGTCAGGCAAATCAAAGAACATGGAAGATTTTGCATGACAACCCACATTATCTTATATTGAGCCTTTATCTTCCTTATTCATATGAGGTGGTGCTCACACTGTTATTTTGCTCATGGCCAGTGGTCACTAAACCAACAAAAATTATGAGCGATAACTTACTGATTATACAAATATGTAGAAATAATTTTTATTGACATCTTATCGAAATACATGTTATTAGGGGGCAGTCGCGTAGGAGCACTTAGTTACTTTATTTTTGTTTTATTCGGAGATGGATTATGATTTTAAAACGGTTTATCACCCCCCCCCGCACAATAGTAGGGGATACATGGCTTAAAACAACACACGTGTTTAATA
>JAPOQT010000154.1 GCA_026710525.1 Pseudomonadota bacterium | reverse complement strand
ATCGATTTTGTCTTTATCACTGGTATTACCATGTTCTCTAAAGCTAATCTATTCTCAGGACTCAATAATCTTAAAAATATTAGTTTAAGTCCCAGATACGGTACCATCTGCGGTTATACTGATCATGATTTAGACACCGTGTTTGCCGAAGAAAAAAACTACATATATCAAACTGTTCACCTTGATAGCGGGCGAGATGACGGACCATCGTTGATGAAATGTGACGCCAAGGTGAGGGAGTGGGAATATATATGGTCTTCATTGCAGGATAAAGAACTTTTTGGTTATCAAACAGATCTCTTTCATACTCAAAGTCTTTTAATGATCTTAACCCTCTCATCAAAACAGAAGGTTGATGAGATTTCAGCAGATCTACCGTTAAGCCACGGTACGCTATCACCTTTGCACTTTGTGTGTGAATCAGAGGTGACTATCATCATGTTTATCCATATACAGCAAGGAATTAAAAGATTTCTGTGTTTTTTGAAAGGGCAAACTCAGGGTTTATATATTCCTAAAAAAGTCTTTAGTGCCACCGACTTATTTTTTGCCAAATCATACCTAAGCCACCAAACAATACCAGACAAACACCGCTTAAGCACAAGACAACGAACAGCCAGTTGGTGTGTAATATATCTTCTGTAAACCAAAATTGTGCCGTGAAAATCAAAATAATAAATCCGGTAGCCACAATCTTTTCTGGCAACTTTCCACTGATCGCTCCAGACTGATTTGACTGGTTTGATGGCACATTTTTCGGTTCTTGATCTGATATCATGGGCTTTATCCTGATAATGGTATTCCGGTAACCGCTACCAACAAACATCATCATAGGGATATTGTTGGAACGAATCATTGTATCCTGAAATCAGCCATCATCAAACAAAAAGAGTGACTGAGTTAGTAGAGGGGCGTAGCGAAATAGCAAATATCATGTGAGCTGTGAAGAAATTTAGGTTTAACTATACTATTTTGATACGGAAAGATGGTAAAGCCGAGAGTGTATCCATAGATTTGACGGTTATGAATACCCAAAACCAAAAGTACTTCCACTATTTTAAAAACACCACCCATTAAAAAAACAAAGTATTTTTTAAAACAAAATGATAACATAAAAAGGCGATAGTCATTTCCGCCATGGCTACTAGTTTATCTATTTTAAACGGGCAAATCATAACTCAAGTATTAGGAGAATGGTGATAACGATGAGATATTGGCAAAACAGAACTCCGTGGTCAGGTGACCTTGATCCATCAAACCAAAGTTATTTCACTGTTATATTATCTCGAATTTTTACATATTTTTTGCTCTCCTTACTTGTCATAGGAGTTGACGCCCAACCTGTGCTTGGCGAGACACCACATAGACAAGAATCACCGCAAGATTCCTTATCTACCCTCAGTCAAAATACCTCGTATGCCGGCGCTCTAAGCGGCACCGTATTTCTGAGTCACCATTATCTCGGTAGACTTCAGCAACCCGGTAGCAACTTTTTACAGAATATTTTCAGCAAACTGCCAGCTAGGCTACAAAAATTTCTGTTACCAACTTTTGTTATCGCATCATCAGTCACCTACGCAGTATGGCACACCCTATCAAGTGACCCACTATCTGATAACTTTTTGAATCGTGTTGGATCAATCAATAACTTTGGTGTCCTTAACATCCAGCTTGAGGGTGAAGAAGACTTGGTGTTTGCTGGTGAGGAAGCCATCGATGATCTTATGGATGAAGATTTGATGCCTGAACTTGATCCTCATGATCCCAGTCCAGTTATGATCGGAGCTTTATTAAAATCTGAAACACAAGAGCTAGAAAATGAGTGGGATAAACCACTTGACCGCATAACTGAGCGTCAGATTGCTCGGGAACAAGAGCGAGAAGCTAAAGATTATGTCCTTAATGCTATTAGGCAACATAGGGACGCTCCTACTTTTTTCCAGGTGAGTGACCATAACTCGTTAATCTCTCGTTTTGTTAAAATTACCAATCAAGGTGTTCGAGAAGCCATATCACTCATTCATGGTGATACCGCAGAACCTATTCTTGATCAGGAGCACATTGAGCTCTGGGGAAGGAAGCTCGCTTATGACTATATGAACAGTCAGTTGAACAGTGCTGTTGAGATCTATCTATTTATGTCGGATATTTTGGGATTAGGATACCATTCACGAGAAGATATCGCTGAGTATTTCAATCTGAAACCACAAGAAATCGTGTTCATTAGGTCACAAATACTCGAGAACCTCAAAAACTTTACCTCAGTGCGTCCTACTCATAAACTACTGTTATCAGCTCAAGAGAGTAATCTAGCTGATATAGAAAAAAAATTTCTCACCCTCTCTTCAAGGGACCTCAAACATCTCCTGGAACCAGTGATAAAAAAACTGAATCTCCTTAACTTCACCCATACGGAGTGGTTACTATTAAAACCCAGCTACATTATAGATTTTCTCGATGCACAGAAAATTAAACCAAGTCAACGTGCTCATCAACGCGCACTCTTTTTTAGGCGTTTCGCTGGGGATTTAGACGGTAAGCATCAGTCTTTTATTGATTTTCTGAGGGAATTAAGAGGCTATTTGTTTGAGCAAAATATTTTCTTACCTAATATTGTCGGTAGCTATAGGGAGGTCGATATACCAGCCTCATCGAAGGCGACATATGACGAGCTTATTTCTTTGCTCTATGACTTGGATCCGGATAATAGTGATCAGGAACTAAATTCCATTATCCAAGACGCTGCTGTGGATCAAGTGGCAATGGCACAATTTACTAGGGTACTAGCAATGCACCCTAAAATTAAGGCCCTCTATTTATCTCAAGTCCTTGGCCTTGGTCATATGTCTCTTTATCAATTTGCTGATGTATTTGATATGGACCCCGTTGACGTCATGGCCATCACCAAAGATATGACAACAATCTTTTTAAATTTTAGTCACGTTAAGGGGAATCAAACAGGTAGCAATGAGACTCCCCAGCTATCCCGTTCTCGAGATAAAGGGTCAGCTCGACTGTTGATTAAATCACCCCGCGAATTAAATCATAGTTTTTATGAAATGACACCGCAAACTGTGTTACGACGTCTCGTTTCGAGTTTATTAAGAAATGTTCCTCATTCCTTAACGGTGGAAAGTCACATGAACAGGAAAGATTATTATGATCTCATCAATGCCATGAAGGCAAACTCCTTATCATTTAGGCTTTTTCTGAGTATCTTTATGGATTTAGATCAGGCTAGCACTTCTGATATTGCTGTGCTCCATAATCTACCTGAAGCAACAGTAGAAAAAACCTATCACCAGATGGCGCAACAAATCACTAGTCTTTTGCTGTCGAGTTTAAGTCACCGTGGCGCTGGTGACTTTGAGGGCCAGGATGCTAAAGTAACGTCAGACAGTGAGGAAGTCTCATTAGAACCCTCAGATAGCACTGACAAGCTGCAGGAGCTGTATGACAACTCTAAACTCCCAGAAGTTGAGTGGCGACTCAAACGCTGGTTTAACTCAAAATCACCGGTTTTATGGCAATCGAGTATGATGGCTAGCTTATATTCGTTTACCGATGAGTTCCTCACGCAACCAATTCATTGGGATATCTACCTGATTAATATTCTGAACTATAACGACTTCAATGCTGCCACAGTCTATGAGCGTAATCAGGTCTCTAAAGCCGAGTATATGAACACTCAAAGAGATCTTGAACAAAAACTACTGAATGTTCTGCTGTTCGAATCAGCAGAACCACTGGTATCATCATGGCAAGGCCAGTCAGAGGACATGGAAATCAAAGTTACCGAACTCATGACTCACTATCAACGTTTGAAATTAACTGACGAACGTAGGAAAGTGATTCGTGAATTCGCCCAGCTGTCATCTGGTTTTGAGTTAAGCATGGCAAAACTACGTTTATTTGAAAAACATTTTTTAGGACATAATTCCCTTTACTGGCTATTATATCTCCAGGTATTTACCGAGATAAATAAGGATATTCCATCACTGTTAGCCTGGTATTATCCTAGTATTATAGCTAACATCACAATGCAGATGAAAAAAGCTCTACGGTTTGTTTTTGATTCACATGATCCAGTTCTCTACCTTAATTCTCACGTCGATATATTTGAGCATTTAAGCCATCAAATAACCATCGAAGATACTCTGAGCCTCGATGAATTAACCAGGTACTTGGAACTTTTTAATGATCGGGAAATTTATGGCAGGTTACAGCAGCAAATATTTGATAACTATCAATTAAAACAAGGAGCAGAGGTCATACTAACGAACGCTACCATGATAGCTGATTTAGATACGAGCGCAATTGTGAATTTACGAAATCATCTCAACAAATTTAGGCAAGAACCACTCGACCTTCATATTTTTCTTTCCCTGATTTTAAAACTTGATCAGACATCTGAGATGATAATTGCTAACACCTATGGGGTGACTCGTACCCAAGTGATCAGGCGTATGGATAAAATGAAAGATTCACTACTTGTGGGTATTCAGGATGACGATGACTCTTTTCAGGTTCAGCGTCGCGAACTCAACTGGGAATCATCACTACCCTTAGAAATCACTAGTCTCTATGAGGCTTTTTCACTAGCTGAGATGGTAGACAACATCAAAAAATCACAGATACTCAGTAAGTATGTTGCGGTGGGACTGCCTTATCTCAACCCAGAAGGATACCAAAAATTTGAAGAAGATGTGCTCACAACTCCCTTCGAAAAACATACGTTCATCAGTCATTTACTTGGTGTGAACAACACCTCATATTTAGATTTGATGAGCCAACATAATTTAAATAGCCAAAATGAGTTCTTCCAGTTAGTTGATTTACTTCAGTATAAATTCTTTTATTTTTTCCATTCAGGACAAATTTCTCCATCTGAGAAATTTTCAAGCTTGACGGATGAAATTGAGTTCTTTAAGTCATACTTCGAAAAAAGCAAAGATAACTTACTAAGTGATGACGAAACGATTGCCACAACCCAAGCTAACAACTCGCCACAAAATGAACCCTGAACACTTAGCTGGTCCTCATCAGTACCCTCAGAAATCAGCGAGTTATATGCCGCTGATTCACTCGCTGAGTTAGTGCACTTCATTAAGCAATCAAAAAAAATGAAACAGTTTGTTGCAACAGAACTTCCTTACCTCACTGAAGTTGGTTATCAACAATTTGAAGCAGAAGTACTGACAACAGCCGCCGAGAAACATGTGTTTATCAGTTATTTGCTCGGCACCGATAGCTTTTCACATGATTATTTTATCAAAAAATATCACTTAGGAAACCGATACAAATTCGATAAATTTACTAGTTTGCTGAAGTATAAGTTATTTTACTTTTTCCATTCAGGACTGGTACCACCATCTGAGTATACTCAAAAAGCAGTCAATGAATTTCAGTTTCTCAAGTCATACTACGCAAAAGCATTTCACCAATCATTAAATCAAGACCGTCGTACACTCAACTGGTCTTCATCAGTGCCCTCAAAGATCAGAGAGTTATATGCCTCTTATTCACTAGCTGAAATGGTAACAAAAATTAAGCAGTCAAAAAAATTGCGAGAATTTGTTGTTATGGATCTTCCTTACCTCACCGAAGCTGACTATCAAAAATTTGAAGACGAAGTGCTCACAACTCCCTTCGAAAAACATGTGTTTATCAGCTATTTGCTTGATATTGATAAAACTTCGTATACCGATTTTGTTGCCCAATATGATTTAGACTCCCATACCACATTTTATAACCTTACGAAACTATTGAAGTATAAATTCTTCTATTTTTTTGATTCAGGAAAAATCCCTGAATCGGAGGCATTTTCAAACCGCGCGGCTGAAATGAAGTTTTTTAATTCATACTACGCAAAAAGCACAGATAACATACTCAGTGATGATGAAGCAATTGTCACAACCCAAGCCGATAGTGGTTCACAGAATGAACCTCGAACACTCAATTGGTCCTCATCAGTACCCTCAGAGATCAGCGAAATATACGTCTCTTATTCACCAGCTGAGATAGTGCGCCTAATTAAGCAATCAAATAAATTAAAAGAGTTTGTTGGGGTAGGACTCCCTTACCTCACGGAAAAAGGGTATCAAATATTTGAAGAAGAGGTGCTGACAACAGTCGTCGAGAAACATGTATTTATGAGTTATTTACTCGATACGGATAAGCTCTCACGTAAGTATTTTATGACACAATATAACTTAAGAACT
>JAPOQT010000153.1 GCA_026710525.1 Pseudomonadota bacterium | reverse complement strand
CCGAGAGCCAATTCTTGCTGATAGCGGTTGCTATCCTGTTCGTAGGTAGCTATGAGTTTTTCTATATGACGTGTTAGTTTCTCTGGATGATGATTTAATACCCAAGCATCTCTGCTTGTTATGATCCCCATAGAATAATACTGCTGATAAAGGGTGGAATCAGGAGATTTTTTATCAGCTATCTTTATAAACTGATAAAAGCTTTGATCTAGCCAGTCATGATAATTATAATGATGAACCATAGAAATATAATCACCATGAACAACCAATATCATGATGATAATGAGGGAAGATTTGCTCCTGAACCAGATGACTGTTAGTGAATGGGCTGTTGGCAAAACACTATGGCCACAAACCAGATTCACTTGGGAACTGGTTGATACGGGTGAGTATGAACTTGGTTTTGATCATAGAGTGCCTGAATAGTCATTGAGCATGAGCTACTACTCAAATATTGTGCCACAAGTGATGTTAGCAACATTCTAAAAACCCGTGTGGTTGTGCAGCAGATGATTGTGATTAAAAGGCAATATAAATGATCTGGTTACAGGTAAATAAAAGAACTTCTGCTGACTAAGAAGTGTTCTTCCTTAGTTCTGCCGATTTTCGAGATGTGGGTAAGACATGAAGATAACCCTCGTTAAGATAGTTCACACAGTCTCAATGATTTGTGGGTAGAGTAAACAGATGATGTCATCATACATTTCCTCGATCAAATATCCTTTATCCTTTGATGATAAGTGGTGATGAGGATTATTAGCTCACATTGTTAAGTTCCTGCTGCCGTTATCCGATCGACTGACACGCTTTTTAAAGAGTTAATTGACTGTGATCGAGAGAAAGTCGGCTCATATGAAAATAAAAGATGGCTATTATTTGTTATGTTTGGTGATGATCAGCTTTTGTCTCCCATCATGTCGAAATATGGGGCTTTATGGTGACTTATCGGTAAAGGTCAGTTATCCTCATCTAGAGAATTTAGGTAAGCCCAAGCTTGAATATTGTCGACAGACACCAATCAAATATACCTTGCCAAATAAGAGAGAGTTACCACAAAACCTACACCATCATATTCAACTGGCTATCCATAAGTGGGAGCTTGCTGTTGGTAAAAAACTGTTTGAAGAAACATATTTTGATGGTGATTTGGCTACCAATACAGATGATGGCTTTCGCAACCAAATCCTTGAATTTCGGTTTCCACCAACAGAATATCTGCCTAGGACTTTGAGAAATTCACATGTGGGAGCTATGGCCACTACTATGTCCTTATCCAGAATGAATCGCCGGACTAACCGCTTAGAAATTCGGAGTGTTTTATCTGATATTTGGTATAACACAGCCTATTTTCAGTGGGGGGATGCTAGTGAAATGGTGTTTGATCCTGCCATGAACGTTTCTGACCTAGAGGTAACAACTCTCCATGAATTAGGTCATGTCCTTGGTCTTTCTCATAATCAGGATAACTACTCTATTATGAATGCTACTACGAATTACCATGTGAAACGGTTAAGAGAAGGTGGTATGGTGCTTACTAGTCCGCCACCAAGATTCTTTTCAAGAAAAGATATTCAACGTATTCATACGTTATGTGGCTGTATGGGTGAGGCGTGTGATGTTG
>JAPOQT010000152.1 GCA_026710525.1 Pseudomonadota bacterium | reverse complement strand
ATAGCGTCTTCTGATGTACTAGTTGATGCGCCGTCATTAGATGAATCACCCATTGACTCGCCTTCACTATCACTAGCATCATTATCATCAGCGTCTGCTTCCTCTAATCCTTCAGAGTTTTCTCCTTCAACGCCTTCTGAATCGTCATCAGCAGCATCAGCTTCTTCTTCCTCACCATCTGCATCTTCTGCAGTACTAGCGTCTTCTGATGTACTAGTTGATGCGCCGTCATTAGATGAATCACCCATTGACTCGCCTTCACTATCACTAGCATCATCAGCGTCAGCGTCTGCTTCCTCTAATCCTTCAGAGTCTTGTTCCGTTTCTGTTTCAGTTGCTTGGCTATCAGCTGAATCTTCCGCTGAAGACATCTCACATTCCATGAGTACAGTATTGTTCGATAAGTCTGCGGTTAAACAAGCATTAGCTCCCATAGACTGTGCTTGAGCAACAGCATCCTCATGATGAGAACAAACAATAACAACACTGCTATCATTTTTTTCAACAATACATTGACCATCGTTAACCTCACCATTCTGTTCTGCCTGTTCTGCAACAGACGAACCCTTTTTCACATCAGCATGAGCTATAGTCGAAATACTGCTGAGAAAAATAGTAACAAAAACAGTGAATTTAATCGTAGATACCATATTTTGTAACACTAAAAATACCTCCTAAAATCCAAAATACATATACTTACTTAATATTCATGATCCTAATACTGTTTAGAATCGATGGAACTATAACATAAATAAATAAGTGAATCAAGTTATATTGTAAAAAAAAATTATCACTACTATGTAGAGTGATCATCTGATTCTTACCATTGTGCATACCATACCACCATAGTTACTCGTTAGTTTTGCCGAGCTAAAAATGAATGGCACCCGGGTTGGTCTGCAGTGACACCGGTTAGCTGACAGGATCCAAGTATTCATGGTTGTTCTCAAGATAAAAGCTTTCAAATTCACTCCTCGAATATAGGAGCCCTAAAATGGAGCCTTTAGCGACACAGCGTAGATCTTAATTTCGCAAAGTCTATCCCTATAGGATGGCGAGGTTTTGCTATAGATTTCTCCTTGTATGACGAAGCAAAACAAAGATTTATCCAGCTAGATCATCTCAAGTAAGGCATTAACCTTATTTGTATCGGGTTTCCCTCATGATCATTGATAGAATATCATACGACAAAATCTTAAAGCTAGCTCGTTATAAGTGTGGGATAATTGACATATTCTCGAAGTACGAACTTACTAGCTGTTTTGCTACGAAGTATTGAAAGAAAATACAGCTGAAACGAAAATAGTTTCTCAAGTTCAAGTTACTTTAACCATCAGATCAAGCCTGGCAATTTCGAGACTCCATTCATAGTCTTCGCATGGATTGTGAAGGTTTCCGTATGTTTTTCTGATCTTATGGTCATAATACCTCATTAGTTAGGTGATCAGGGGGTGGCAGGTGTCATAGATCTTTTGTAGTACTTTCAATTGCTGTTTCATTTTCATTAGTGACCTCCTTTCATCAAAAGATAGGGTAAATCATGCATATTGAGATTATCCAGCATCTCATTTCTTCTCTTGATATATATGTGCTCCTTTGATTTTTCGATCAGCTCAAGGCTTCCTCGAAAGTTAGCTTAGTCATGGGCTCCCCTTTAATTTTTTAAGTTTACTGGGCGGCACTAAGATTTTTGCGTTAATTCGGCACTCATTACGCATTGATTTCAGTAAATAATCACTTAACCCATAGTTTTTATTGGACATTCCGACCATACAATTGGTATAAGCATGGGCTCTTTTGAGCTCAGTATCATAGTGGATGATCTGCTTCATGGTTTCGTCCCATAACACCCCTTGATTCCTCACATATTCCCGATGATAAATCACCACATCTGTTAATCCCTTTTCCAACCGAGCAATTCTCTTATTTAAAGAATCAATTTCTGATCTAGATACTGAGTATCCTTGTGAAGCGGTCTTTATTTGGCCACAACCAACTAAAAAACATAGCGCAAAAAACAATAAAAACTTCATACTATTCTCCCTCTTTAGGTGAGGGCGTAAGCTTTTTTACTTCTGCATGGCAAGCATCAATCATGTCATCGACTAGCATATCTGGGCTACCCTTGACTAGGGTGATCATACAGACCATGAGAAGCTCCCCAGTACCAAGTTGGTGGTAAATATCTTTTAGCGCATTGACAAATACTTTGTGTGAGTCACCAAAGGCTTTATCAACGGCGATCATATTTTTAACCACCTCCAAAAGACTGTTATAGCTATTCTGTAGCTCGACAATCTCATCTTTCAAATCAGCAATTTGACGCTCATGGATGGCGTCATTGGCAGCCATAGACTTGCCAAAACTCATCGAAAACAACACTGTTAACACTAGTAACCATTTCATAAAAACCTCCTGAATTTGACATTTCAGATGTAATTTTACTCAAAAACTTCTACTCTATTTGAAGTAGTTATCGAATCAAAAAGTAATTTTTTCCTTTAATTATCAGTGATTTAAAGCCATCATTACCATAATAATAGCTGTTAGATTATTATCTCTTTATACAAAAAATTGTAGTGTCTTTCTGTAGTTTTTTTAT
>JAPOQT010000151.1 GCA_026710525.1 Pseudomonadota bacterium | reverse complement strand
GTTAACAAGGTTCCTTGAAATAGCGATTTACCAACCACCATTTCTCACTTGTTAAGCGGTGATCTGCACTCGCTTATGAAAATATTTGGATAACTCACTTGGCAGGAAATATTTCAAAAATCTTGCTAACAGCATAGGGTATAAAAGGTTATGACCAAGAGCCGTTCACAGCTATTTAATTGCACGACATTACCTTCGATGTCAAAAGCCAAGAATATTCCTATTAACACTTATCATACTATCAATAGCCACATCAAGAAAAACCAAGAATTTGACGACTCAGACTAGCAACACACTGGATAGCTGTGGGTAAACGCAGAATATGAGGTCCTAAGTGAGCTCGTTTTTCTTGACAAAGAAAAGTCATATCTTTTGGTTTAAAACCACTTCGATCACCAAGATAAAAGGTAAACAGCCGATGTTTTTTATCCTCGGTTTTCTCACGACTTAACCCTTTAACAGATCGCTGCCATGACACAAGCTCATCCGCTAAGAATCTTGGCCCTGATGGATCAACCACCCAACGACACTCCTCAGGATCATGAGCCAAACATTCCTCGAGTGAGGACCTCTGTTTAATCTGAAGAAAATATGGCGACTTTGATTGTTTAATAGCAGCAATAGCAAGTCGTTGCCATCGCTCTACTCCTTGATCTTTTTTATTCGATAGCCAACCGATGGTACTCAGACCTAGCTCTGTCATCGGCGCAATGTATCGCGAGATCTCTCCGGAAAAATCACCGATAACATAGATCTGGATCTGGGGTCTCATAGGCGGTGATGTGTTTTCTGAAATCACCTCAAAAGAAAGCTCACCCCGAGATGGTAATGCGAGCATACGAACGCGAGCTTCCCGACCTTTACCATTACAAAGCTCAATGATCTCACCTGACTTTATTTTTAAAACCTTAAGATGCTTACCCTCAGATGGAGGAATTTGCCAACCAGTTGATGCTAAGTAACAACCATAAAATCTAGGAATATATCGATACTTCTCCATAGCTCTACCCTGAAAACTGGCACCACATCACATAAAAAACCAAGCTCCAAGTAGGCTTTAATGTTTATGGGCATTCATATCAACAATAAAATAACCACGAACCGTGATGCCGCGCAACATAGAAGACGTCGGAGAATCTTGTAAATAAACAATCACATCACGGTACTTTGTTTTAATAAATTTATGAGAATCATCGGCGATTATTGGGCCATTTTTTGAATGTCTACCTCTGCCGGTAATCACCTTTAAGCGAAAAACTCGCTGAGTCATAAGTAGACGATCAATGGTTTTTTCTAGATAATCTCTCGCTTCCCTAATGGTTTTATGATGAAGATCTAGGATGATGACCTGGCTTTTTTGAGATTTTTTACCAGATGACTTGCGACTTTGCTGATAACTTTTAGTGGTTCTTATTTTATCCTGATCCCACTGCTTAGGGTCGATGGATGCTGTTCGCATCAGTTCAGAGTCATCCATCCCACTATCCGTTTGTTCTCCTGACTGTTTTAGCATTTGTGCTATCAGGTCTTTTTGCGATAATTGGCTTAAATCTTTCATGACCCCGACGTCATCGATTTCGGGTGTCACCAAGTCAGATGGATCTTCTAGCTGATCGGGACTATAGAGCATCTTAGCAATGTCTGCAGGAGACAAAGCTTTTTGAGAGTCAGAGGTACTGGGGGTACCTTTCCTGTGACAAGAAGAGGTTTTATCTTTTTTTTGATGGCCGCGTTCCACCTAAATATTCTCCCCATATTCTCTCTTCCCACTATGTTATTTTTGCCGTCTTCCTTCCCTCTTGACAGCTATTAGCTAAATAAGCCTAGGGATATAAATCAAATTTACTTGGGGTAACTAACAAAAAGAAGTGGCTCCCGGTGGCGGACTCGAACCGCCGACAAAGTGATTAACAACAACAAGCAAAATTGGCAAAATAAGTTGTTTCAGCCAAAATAAAAATTCACATGAATATTTGCTAGGCACTACTCTGAGCTCCTTCAATCAGAAGATAAAAACTAAAGAAATCTCGGTTGAAATTTTCCTGCGAATTGTCAACAAGATTACCATATTCATCACAGATAAGATGCGCGAACATTGTATGGTGTCACTACTCACTCACTGGCAAGGGTTTCTTCTTTGCACAACATTTCCTTCCCTCCCATTCGACAGTGAAGCACCAGCTGACAAGTTTATTAAAAAATATGATGATTATTAGAGACTTATAGCAAACAATTAACATACGCTCTATGCGCCGCAATAAAACACTTTTCCTAGTGGGTTAGCAGGTCTTGAATAAGAACCAGGCAACAACAAGAGTTCTCGTGATTAAGAAGTGCTGTTTTATCCTAGGGACCTTCTGGCTAACAAGAGAAAAAGATGTCACGAAGTGGCAAGTAAACATCATCAGCACTATTTTTAGTTATTAGACACAACACCTATCATCCCACGAAGCTGGGGCAATCTTGGTTTAGAAAAGGATTTGCCGGCGTTCTAATGACTAGGGGTTTTCACTTTATTTATTTCTTCCCCCACCATTCATCAAATGCTATAACATGGGTGTCGTAAAATTTAAAGGCTAACTTGGCCAATGTTACTCACTCACTCTAATCTAAAGAAACTAACAAACTAAGACGATACCAGCCAGGTATTTATCAGTTGAATACTCAAGTCATTTCTTTTGGAGCTTTCACTATGAAAATATTTTTTTTCATCATCTGTGTCATTTTCTTTGTCTTTCCTTCTTGCCGATCAACGTCTCAGGTCAATCTAGAAAAAACCGGCTCAAAACTTCAATTTGTCTATGATCAAAAACACGTTCTCAGATTAATGAAAGTTATAGATAAACCAGGGTTGTATCATTTTGAGAGCTGTCCGCTCACCAAAAATAGACGACCATACAGTGAAAGATGCGTGTCTGCTCTCAAAGATAAAAATGGCGATAGCGCTATGTTTGCTTTGTGGACCTTAGAGAATTTATCGCTCAGCAATGAAGAACAAAAAAAGCTCAATGGGATGCATAAAAGTTGG
>JAPOQT010000150.1 GCA_026710525.1 Pseudomonadota bacterium | reverse complement strand
TTAAACAATGCTCATCGAATGACCGAAGGGGAACGTATAGAGTGTTGGCATATTGTTAAAGGAACTGTTGTAGGAGATATTATGAAAAGGTTAGCGGAAGCGTCGCGAAAAGATTATTTTTGGAAAACATTTGAGTTACTTCATGAGCTTGATGAGGAGGCTCACAAAGAGGCTATCAGAGAAGAAGCAAGAACTGAATTGAGGGATAAAGGTAAGGCAGAAGGCAAGGCAGAAACAATGATGGAAATGGTTGAGAGCATGCTTACTGCGGGTATAGAAGTATCCAAAATAGCTGAGATTACTGGATTGAGTGCTAGTGATATTGCTAAGCATAGACTGCCAGTTAAATAACTATGCGCCGTGATGGCCTGCTGAATATAGGCAGTACTCCAGCTTCTCATCATCTTAGTATGACGATTCAAAAGCGGTAGATTTAAAGTGGGAATATTTTTGCTTCATCATAGTTGATCTGAGCCGAAATCAAAACCTCCACTCACCTAATAGTGACGTCTCGTTTATAAACTAAGAATCATGATGGATTTTTCTGAATTCCGATGTGGTTGTTTTTTTAGCAGCGATTTTTGTCGTAATACGTGACATGCATGGAGGGTAATAGGGCGCAATTAAATCATGTGATTCATATTACTTCAAACCAGTATATGAGTGGAAAAGTGTGCTTGAGCTCGGTATTTGGGAGTGTGTAAACAAGATGGTGACAAATGCTCTCAGATCTCTTTCATAATTAATATATCCAAGGGGCTGCTTATGATTCTTGGCCAAATTTTGATGACGTCGTCATGTGCCTTGTCCGAGCTATTTGAGTGTCGTATAGCCACTTATAGATAGCCTATGATGGCCATTAAGTTGAAGACTGAGTAATTCCTTGCCAAGTAACCAACATGCTGTTCAACAGTTCTTTGAAAGATCTTGGTGAAAGATTTTTCGTCATCTGATGGTTGCTCATGATAATCTGACCTTTATTTACCATATGATCCAGATGTTTTAAAGCAGAGAGTCCTATTTTTGCTGCTATCTTGACTTGGTCAGGGTCACTATCTTGAAATTTCTTGATAAATTTATCCAAAAGGTAGACGCAGCCTAACCAGTTTTTTGTGCGACAATAAAACTTAGCGACTTTCAACTGATGACCAACAAGTTGTTTCCGGCCCTCTTCATAAAGAGATTTAGCCTCAATCTGGTATTCGGACTCAGGGAAATCACGGAATAATCTTTGCCAATATTCTAACGCTTTTTGAGTGTAAGTGGGATCTCGATCTTGGGATTTAGGTGCCAGATGCCAGTAACTTAAACCGGTCTTAAAAATAGCGTAGTCTTTTTGTGAGTGGTAGGGGTGGAGAATGCTAAAATTTTGATAAGAAGAAGCGGCCAGCAAAAATTGTTTTGAATCAAAATAGGCATCAGCTGTGAGTAGTTGAGCAGTGACAACATGCTCACTGTAAGGGAATCGAAAAGTGAACTCTTCGAGTAATTCAATGGCATCGGTGTAGTGCTTCTTGTCATAGGTTTCTTTGGCTTTTATAAACGAAGCAGCATCAGAGAGAGTGTCGCTCTTATGATGTTCACAGCTGATAGCTAGAACAAATAACACATTGAAGAATATGGCAAGGCAGATATAAGATACCCTGACAGGCAATCGTTGTGTCAGTGGCTGGAATTCATTCATCAATAAAGTCTCCGCAAGTGAAAACAGTTATACCCCTAACTATATTATACGAATTGTCGGAAAAAAGCATGATATTTTTTACTTAAATATCTC
Organism: Pseudomonadota bacterium; assembly: GCA_026710525.1. Lineage (GTDB taxonomy): Bacteria > Bdellovibrionota_B > Oligoflexia > Oligoflexales > Bin106 > Bin106. The sequence goes on along the minus strand of JAPOQT010000150.1, from coordinate 173 downwards.
GAGGTTCATGCGAAAAGATATAACAGGCATCATTATGGCTGCCACCATGAGCTGTGAGATCTTAAGTATTTTGGTTGGTTTCAGTTAGTTAAGGCTATAACACCTATGGCAGTTTTTTTCATCAAAAACTTCGATAATACTAAGAGCCAAAGTAATCATCATCAATATAGTGT
>JAPOQT010000149.1 GCA_026710525.1 Pseudomonadota bacterium | reverse complement strand
GGTTATGCCCATTTGATCTCTCGCTCTCGCCATTTGTTCGTGGTCAATCTCACCTAAGGTACCCTTTTTATGAAACACTAATCGCCCTTGAAACCCACCCTTCAAGCACTTTAATGCGGCGGCTGATATCACACCTTCTGGAGCACCACCAATTCCCATCAGGAGATCAATGCCTGAGTCTTCAAGACCGCAAGCAAGAGCTGGCTGCACGTCACCATCACTAATTAAAATAATACGAGCACCAACCTCGCGAACCTCTTTAATCATTGCCGCGTGTCGTAGTCGATCCATAATCACCACCGTCACATGAGACAGGTCTTTCCCTTTAGCTTTAGCCACTGCTCGCACATTGTCACTAGGTGACTTCTCTAAATCAATAACATGGGCTGCCTCAGGACCGACGGCGATTTTCTCCATATACACATCAGGGGCATGAAGCAAATTTCCTCCTTCTGCCACAGCTATAATTGACAGAGCATTTGGTCCACCCTTAGCACAAAGAGCTGTGCCTTCGAGGGGGTCTAAGGCAACATCTAAGGCAATACCTTTACCAGTACCAACTTTTTCACCAATATAAAGCATGGGAGCCTGGTCCCTCTCACCTTCACCAATTTGCACCGTGCCATCAAATTCAATTGATGCCAACATCTTCCTCATAGCCTCAACAGCGAGTCTATCTGCTTTCTTCTGATCACCATGGCCCATCTGCTTAGCAGCCGCGATGGCGGCGGCTTCTGTCACCCGAACAAACTCCAAAGCAAAAAGTCGATGAATCATACAAAACCCCTCAAAATCTGTGAGACAATATCAAGAGCACTTTCTCAGGGAGGCTCTCTCATAACAACGTTAAGATCCGATCTCCACAGACCGAACAAAGCACCATGAACAACATGATACTAGCCACTTTCTTATCAAAGATATCTTATCTTATCACCCGAGTCATTATTTTTTGTCTCTGGGGATCTTTAATTACCAGTGGCTCATTGTTTGCTCTGTGGCTTACTGCTCATCATAGCTTTAGCTTACTGTACCCTATCAAAGAGCCTGTGACCATTGTGCTTAAACCCAAGGTCACATTGCATGACTTTGCTCACCAACTCAAAGCAGAGATGGTGATTACCCAACCCTATTTAATGATTTTATATGTCAGAATATTCGATCAGTTTAAACTGGTTAAAGCGGGCACTTATGAAATTGCTCCTGGAGAGGCTCTCCATCACTTAATGGTAAAATTAAAGAATGCTGACACCAAAAAACAAGAGGTCTTAAGAATCACGGTGATTGAGGGTTTTACTATGAAACAAATTGCTAACCGCATGATGAGCTTGAAAGATCAGTTTAGTGACAAAAACCTCACACAGTCAAGTATTCTCGAATTGATGCACAATCAAAAGTTTATCGAGTCTCTCGGTATTAAAGCCAAGTCATTAGAGGGATACCTATACCCTGAAACCTACGTTTTTTACGATATTCGACCATCAAGCACTGATGTTATTCACCGCATGGTTCAACATTTCTTCAGGGTGACCACAGACTTAAGAAAAAAACTCAAAGAACAAAATGGCTCCCTCCATCAAACGGTGATTATGGCATCACTCATCGAAAAAGAAACGGCTATTTTAGAAGAAAAAAACAAAATTTCTGAGGTGATCTGGAATCGACTGAATCGCGGTATCTCTCTTGGTATCGATGCATCATTAAGCTATGGTATCCCTAATTACCAAGGAGATATTACCTATGCTCACCTGAGGGATGCCAGTAATCCCTACAACAGCAGGATTCACAAAGGTTTACCACCCACCCCTATTGGCTCAGTCACACTGTCGTCACTCACGGCTGTTTTACAGCCCACGAACTTTGGTTATCTTTATTATGTTTTCATTCCTAACAGTGGCGGTCGACATCATTTTTCAGATAATTTGCAAGAGCATAGTAAATTTGTTAAAAAACTTGTACGGGCAACCACTCGACGTGCCAACTAATTGTGTTAGCTCAAGGATTAAGTAAACATCAAGATTCATAGGAGAAAATCATGGCCAGATCATTTATTTCTCAGATAGTTTGCCTGTTAGTAACTACGCTCCTATTAACTGGATGCCTATCACTAGGTAAAGATTTCACCACCAATGTTGATTGGCTGAAGGTTGGTAAGACGTCACAACAACAGGTGATAGAGCGACTTGGTATGCCTGAAGAGATCGGCCAGAGTCACAATAAAACCATGTGGACATATTACTATATTCGCGTTTCTCTATGGCAAAAAATTGCTAGAAAAGAGCTCCGTATTTTCTGGCATAACAATCAGTTGGTTCATTCCTATAATCTTACCAGTAGTCCTACAGGCTCTGATGAATCTTTGTTACAACCATCATCAGCACGACAAAAATCAGCCGGACCTTCTCAGTAATCCATTGGTAACCAATAAAAAAATTTATCATTATGATTTTTCTTACGATAATACGACAGTAGAGTGTAAAATCTTCTTCAGTAAGACCGAGAATATTTGATTAATAACTCATCCACTTCAACAGCAGAATTAATAGCATGACGAACACTTACTACTTATTTTCTGCCCTGTGTTTTTTTTGCTTACTATCGCCGGTTGCTTGTAAACACGCAAATTTTGCTGATGACTCTGAATATGAAGAGCTTGGCGCTTTAGCCTGTGGCGTGTCACCAGCTGTGGTGAATCCGAAAGCACCGATTAGTATTTCGGTAAGCGGCATACCTAAGTATTCAGGTCGCATCCAACAAGTGATTCAAGGACCTGAAAATGCCAATGTTAATCTCGTCCAAAAAAATGGTACCATTCGGCGTGAAGATGGAACACCTAACACATTCACCTTCGAGCAGGAAGGTAACTATCAAGTCACTCTTAAAACATTAGATTACGTTAATCAGCTGACCTCTTGCTCGTTTAAGGTTGTCGATTCCTGTCCATCAGGAACCTCTCGAGTTGGGGTGAATGTCGTGTTTATCGTCGATAACTCTAAATCCCATCGACTTAGTGACTGTCCTAATGGTAAGATGTACGGCCATGGCCAAACCGCAGTGAAAAAATGTCAATCTGAAACGGCACGAGAAAAAGCCGTGAGCTACTCTATTTCCATCTTAAGTGAAATTGGTAAGACTGGCGGACAAGCTAGTAGTTTTGTCGCTTTTGCTCATTTTCCAAGGTCTCATCAGGTGTCAGTGCGGTGGCATAATGCTTCGGCACCTACTGCCATAAGTTCTATTAAAAATGATATGAAAGTTCTCCGTACCCCTGCCGGTGTAACTCCTTATAATGAAGGGTTGTCTAGTGCCTTGCAGTTGCTATCTCAAATCACTGATACTAGTAAACAAAAAGTTGTTGTCTTTGTCACTGATGGCTACCCAACAGATAGAAATCCTAAACACACCCTAGCGGTTGCCCAACAACTTAAGCAACTAAATACTAAAATTCTATCGATTATGATGACGGGCAAGCAAAGCCAGACACGATTAAGAAACAAACATTTAGAGAATATGAGAACTGCTTTTATACCGAGCAACTGGCTACAGAGTTATTCAGGTACTCAAGAGCAATATTTTTTAGAACTCTTAGGGGATGGTTCATTGCGCTATCCTGGCCTACTGCACAACATGAGTAGTGAAGTTATCTATATTGAAGATAGCTCACTGTTAGAACAAGCTATCGATGGCGCTGTATCAACTAATGCTCTTTCGTGTCGGTAAGTTCGTTCTCGTCATAGTCACGCCGTCTCTTGAACGGAATCTGCTGCGTTTAATCATTAAGATCACCATCCTTCGTACTCCTCTCGTAAATACATTCCTTAATCTACTGAGGGTAACCTCGTGTTAACAGCATCAAGACATTAACCGTTGTGAGTCATATACTTCATAAAATTCTGGTCTTTCATGAGTAGTCATGGGGGAATCACAATATCTCGAATACAACCACGTCTGTGATTATAGTGACCATGATCTAGATACGACTCATCAGAATCAGAGCGAGAAAAAATTAAATCATGATGGTTTAAAAGTGAGGTGAATCTTGAGACAATTAAGGTCCCTCATCCACTGCTACTGTAGCATCAACATGACATGACCCCTGCTCGCAGCTTACTTTTTCACTTGTGGAAAATATGCACTCATGATCATCATAGAAAGCACAGTCTGCAGGGTCATTACTGCCCACAAGCTCTAAATACTTGTCTTTCCCCATGGCATTGAGATCATCATAGCTTTGGTGAGCTCCACCGAAACAACGTCTCTTAACAGTCATCCTATAATCGGCGCTACTCTCATTAAATTGCCTTACTTTATCCGAGGAACTGGTAAAGGTTATATGCTGGTCTTCGGTGATTTTACCGGCTGTCGAGGAAGCTTTAAAATCAACACCAGACTCATCAAAGCCTCCAGCTATTTCTATTGTTTCAGATTTATTAACCTTAATTATTTTAGCAGCGACAAACACACATGATAACGTCAAACACTCTCTATGATTTTCAGGTATACCAGGTTGAACTCTATCATTATCATTACCACCACAACCAAGATCGAGAGTTTTTCCATTTTCGCCAGTAGTGAAAGTTGCATCAAACTCCGTGGGATTTACTAAATCAAAAAGAAATGTCAGCTTCTTAGTTGAATCATCATCATCCGTCTTAGATTCGGAGGGTTGTGATCCCACTTTGGCATCAATATTACCTACTACCTTTTTCAGGTCAACCCGATCATTTGCCTGAGTACAGGCTGATAACACCACCAGAAAACATGGCAAATAGATAAATAAATGAGACGAAATCACTATTTTTATCATATGTCCTATCATTAACAAGCCCTCTTTCAATGATGGGTTTTCCAAAATCTAGCAACCAGAATAAAACAAAAATTACCCTAGCTCAGTAGCTCATGATCATGATTACCCATCAGTAGTCATCTTGAGCGAGTTCCATTCACTAACCATGGAAAATCAAAAACACATAAATCGTAACGATATTACATAATTCATACCTTAGCTAAACTGACTTACTGAAAAAAAACAAATAACTAACTCAAGCATGTTTGTAAATTACAGTGAGATATATCCACAGGATAACCGTCATCACGCAAATACTTAACTATCCTCTTGATCTGATTGTGCTGATAACCAGAGAAAATCATCACCCGAAAACTCGGTTTCAAGGAGTTACAAGGGTTGTTTTCTATTATTTTATCTAAAACTGATATGAGATACTCCTCGTTTTGAGCTAACCGAATCATAGCAGAATCAACAATCGGCACCTTAGGAATACCTAGGGTTTTCGAGGCTACTTGATGAATGAATGATTCTGAAAAAATATAATGAGTACAAGCGAGTAAAATAACATCAATTTTTGGGTTATCAAGCAATGCTTGCTCAATTTCTTGAGCTATCTTATTTTCTTGATCAACCATGTTTTGGTGACGAAAAAGAGACTGGGCAAAAAATCTCTCTTCCGATAAAGCTGCTAGTTCTTTCGGCGATACAACCACGCAATTCTGACCTGGTTGCAGGTTATTCTGCACTTGCTGCACATAGGCAGACTTACCCGTAATCGGTGTACAAAGGACGAGAATATGCTGGCTAGTAGAAAGATCTATGACTTCATTGATAGCTGGCATCATGTTAAGACTGAAAGAAGATGCCAGGCTTTTTCGAACAACTTCAAACTTATGCTGATGGGAGGCAAGAGAATGACAAGCAAACACCCTGAATAAAGGAAAAGTGCTTCTCTGTTCTTTCGGGTAGAAAAAATCTAACAGCTCTCCTTTACGCTGCAGAACTTGATCCACAGTCATTTGTGAATAAGGAAATCGCACTGTATCAGCCACGTAAACAAAATATACTTCAGGATAAGTGTTGAGGTCTCTCTCTCGTAATTCGTTATTAAAGAACCTCATACACTCACGTAACATTCGTAATCCACCAATACCTGAATCAAAAAAAACGCTGTCAGGGGAAGGAAATGGCATTACTCGCAGAAGTGACATAGATATCTCCTGTTATTTTTTATGGTGTTACCCGAAAAAATAAGGTACAAAACATATTGTGGCCCTATAGTTCAACTGGATAGAATATCGGTCTTCGAAATCGAGGGTTGGGGGTTCGAGTCCCTCTGGGGCCGCCACACTTTCTTGACTTGTCTTTCGTTATGACTCGTTTATCGCCTTGTCATAATAATCACAAAGCTCATCACTCACATTAAGAATTTGACTGATCAAAGCAAGTCTGATCCACATACCGTTACGCTCTTGCTCCCAGTATTTAGCTCTGGGATCCTGATCAACCCTAACTTCTATTTCTTCTCTTCGTGGAAAAGGATGAAGAATTAAAGCATTTTCTTTCATTTGCTTAAGATGATGCCACTTAAGATGATAACGCTCTTTATCAAAACTTTCACCGGGCGAATGCCACTCATCTTGAATTCTCGTCATATATAAAGCGTCACACTGTGGCAACAGAGTCTCGAACTCTTCCGTCTCTGAAAAAGTAATGTGATTTTGTTTACTCAAATAGTCTCGAATATCATCCTTGATCGCAAAGTTTTTTGGCGAAGAAAAAATCATATGAATATTAGGAAAATGGACCAGCATCCTAGCTAATGACCGCACCGTACGCCCATGCTTGAGATCACCAACCATGCATATGGTTTTTCCTGATATACCTCCACAGTTTTTAAAATCACGATGCAACGTATACAGGTCTAGTAGAGCCTGAGTTGGGTGTTCATCAGGACCAGAACCCGCATTAATAATAGGGACTGGGCGATTAGATTGATCTAAAATCTGTGCCATCCTACTACAGAGTCCGGGTAGAGGTGAGCGCATAATAATAATATCAACATAACTAGAAAACGTTCTAATGGCATCCTCAACCCGTTCACCCTTCGCTTCTGATGAAATGGATGGGTTACGTATTTCTGAACACTGCATGCCAAGTATCTGGCAAGCTGACTGAAAAGATAAGAATGTTCGCGTTGATGGTTGCACAAAATACAACATGG
>JAPOQT010000148.1 GCA_026710525.1 Pseudomonadota bacterium | reverse complement strand
ATTAGTCCCTACCGATAAATTCATCACTACCTTGAGAAGTTAACAATAATCGATGATTAATGTTAACTAACTATAAAAAATATTTAAGAAAAAAATTTTAAATCCGAATACACACCAAGATTTAGATTTTAGTTTTTTTATTGTATTGATATCGTATTGAAATTGCTTAGGAAATTTATTTTGCTTTAATATCTTCTTCGAAAATCAGGTGACGTGGTCTGATAGTAAGAAAAGATTTTATTTTCACCGCATGGAGAAATCCAAGTGCATACACAACAAACTCAAGAATTTTCACTATTAACTCACTGTCTAACTATCATTCGTTGGACTGTTCCACTCTTCACTACCCTTATTATCGCCACCTCGACGATTATGGTTGGATGTGGTGATTCTCAAGAAGCACCACAGCCACAAGAAGAAGAATTCAACCCAGTGGAGCCGATCGAACCAGTTCCTGAACCAAGCGACGAAGTCACCGAGCCTCCTATCGAAGAAACTGTGCCCAATGATGATGGTAGTGGTACCATCTTTTTTCCAGGGCAAACACCTACGCAAGGCAAGGGTGGCTATCTGCCAATGCAAGGGGCTGTTCAAAATGGTGGAGTTCCTAGCTCTGAAATTGTTCAAGAACAAGTTACGTGGCAAAACGGTAAACAACCAACACAACAACCAGGTCAATCAAAAGGTGGTCAGTATAACCCCTCTAATACCCAAGGACATACAGGCACTGTAACAAAAGATCCTACGGCTAATCCTGGCCCTATTAGTCAAGAACAAGATACCCAAATCGATCAAAATATTGGCGTGAATTCTCATAATGGTGTTTTCTCAGCAGCATTTCTTGACAGATTCGTTAACATGCCACCCGTCGATAATTGTACCGATTATCCATTTTCCTCGTTGAAAAGTCTTTGTGTTGGCTTTTCCCTTCAGCTGACTCCCAAACGCGGCAAGATATTCCCGCCATTAACCCTGAAAAGAAACCGTGATACCCTTGCGCCTATAGGCTATCACGCTATCATATCCTTGGATAGCTCACGAGAGAGAGTTGTCATACAGATTAAGCATCCCCTGGTGCGGACAGTGGAAGCAAAAAGATTTGGCTATGAGTTTTCATCCACTTCACAACCAGGACGAATCAAAAGAGCTATATCATCTGTACCCAGCAGCATCTTTCTACCAAGCCGTCTTTCTGGTCAAAGGTCTCACTTGAGTATCGATATTATCTCAAAGTCTGGCAATACTTGCCAGATTGTCGCCCATTTCCTATCTGAGAGTTCGCGGGTCATTAAAGCTAAATATGCTGGTTCTGCTAAGTGTAAATAGAACCATACAGACTCCCTAGACTTTGCTGTTTTATCGTTTGCTAGCCAAGAACAAGTGTCTCACTTCTCTCATCATAAGTTCCCATATTTAGTGGCATCCACGGTCCTGATTTAGGGTATATTTCAAGGTCACCACAACCGCGTCAGCAAAAAATCTTGTACGCAAAAACAGCATCTAAATAGCCTTCCCTACTTGAAAATATTAATTATTTAGCGATATATTCCGATATCAGAACCGAATTTTTTTTGCCATACAAGCAAGGTTTGGGCTATTGAGTTTATTCAGCAAACTACATAAAAAAATATCAAGTAGTGCTTTGTGGGGAAGCCTCATGTTTATGCTAACTAACATACTAGTGACTAAGCATAAAATATCATCCCGTGTAACATGGAGCCAAATAGCGAGAGTCCGTCTGACGATACTGGCCCTATCTTTGCTATGCCTTGCCAGTGTTAGCCAAGTACTCATCAGTTGTAGTGATGATCCTGAAGTTAGCCCCGTCGACCCACCGCCCTATCCTGATGATCCGGGTGGTAATCCCGATGATCCTAAAAACGAAAATGACAATACACCTCCTGATTTATCTCAACTACCTAGTCAGAACAAAAAGATTCCACCCAATATTTGCGAAGGCAATAATGATGGCAGTCGTTGTGTTGAGCAATGCTTCAGAATAAATAATGTGATACATAACTACGTCACAAAATGTATCGAGCAATGTAAAAATCAGAGTAATGGCTGTGGTGGCTATAAGACCGAGGTTGAACCAGATATCCCCGGCCTGTAAACTTAAACCTCTTAACTCTTCTTTTGAGTTGGTGACTGACGCAAATAATGAAATTTTTGGACTAGATCACTTAAGTAACCGCTATTTTCTTCTCGTAATGCTAGCTCTTTGATTTTAACTGGTATTTGTTCAAACTGACACTGACTGGCAAACTGAGGCCCTAAGGTGCTCTGGTCAAACTCTAAAAACACGGCGTACTTCGCCTGAAGACGAGCCGCTTGCTGATACTGTTTCCTCACCTTGTCTTGAGATAATCCGTGACACACTGTGATACCTAATGCCCGCAATTTTTGAGCTGTGACAAATACAGCTTCTAAAGAGTGGGGCTGTTTTAAGTCTGTCACTAGAAAAACAAATGGCGAGGTAGCAGACAACACGGGATCTGTCGCCGGCAAAGTTCCTAGTAATACACTGACAAACCGATCAATACCAAGTGACGCCCCCACACCTGAATGGGACGTTCTTTGAAACCTGTTCATGATCCTAGCATAGCGACCACCAGACCATATACTGCCTAAATCTTCATGACCTGTGATCATTGTTTCAAAAACTATTCCAGTGTAATAATCAAGACCTCGAGCCAAACTTAGGTCAACGGCACACACTACGTTTTTATACTGGGCATTCACTTGGCTAACCATATTCTGTATCGATAGCATAGCCGGCCAAACATCAGAATTTTTGAGGTAATCAAAACATGGGCTAGATGATGAGTTATGGTTATTTGTTGTCTCAAGTGGCACCGTAATTAAATCAAGAAAATAAGGGATCTTTGCCTGTTGAATCCCTGGAATCTCTGCTAATTTAATACTCACCACATCCCGACCGACCTTAGAGAGCTTATCAATAATGATAAACGCCGTCCTCTCTTGCTCACTGTCTTTCAGGCCTAAAACTTCTTGAACTAAATAAGAAAGAACCTCTCTATGACCTATATGAATCACAAAAGACAAACTTGGGAAACGAGCAAGAAAACTCGCCATCAATAGCAGAATATCAAGCTCTGCGTAAATCGAAGATTCCCCTAATATATCAACATCTCCTTGGAGAAATTCCCTGTAACGTCCTTTTTGTGGTTTTTCAGCTCGCCAAACCTTACCTATTTGCATACGCTTGAGGGGCAGATGATAGCGGCCTTGATGCTCACAAACAAAACGAGCAAAAGGCATTGTGAGGTCATAACGAAGAGCCACTTCTCTGCCGCCTTGATCAGTGAAGGTGTATGCCTGTTTGTCTGTCTCTCCTCCTTCACCAAGGAGGACCTCAGCATACTCTAAAGCTGGGGTATCCGTCGGCTGAAAACCAAACAGCTCACCCACCTGTTTCAGTTGCTCAACAACATGAAAACGAAGATTGATTTCTGAATCAAAGTAATCTCGAAAACCTTTAAGTTTTCTCGCCTTGATTCTTTTGTTATTTACATCTTTAGCCATGAACCTTACTTCCAAAAAAAAATATCTACTGGCGATCATATTCCACAGGACATCTGTCGGTTTGAGATCGCTTGACGGGTAATTTGGCAAATTTCTTCCTCAAAACACTTGCTAGCATATCCATCGCAAAATGTTCTGATCTGTGATGACCAAGAAGAATCACGTTACACCCAACTTCTTGGAGAAAAACACACTCGTGGTAACGTAGCTCACCACAAATCAGCAGATCAATTTTATGGCCAGCACAATCGGTAATGAAATCACTGGCAACCCCACAAATAGCAGCTACCCTGTATGGTCCTCGACCCTCGTCTGCTTGATCATTATGATTCATAAATGGACGAATTATTTTTAAAGGTTGTGTGGGTTTTTGACCACCGAATTGTTGAAAAAAAATCCTCACATAACTGATGATATCATCCATCTTGAGAGTCGCATCCGTGGTACACATCTTACCAGCCCCAAGCTTAGCTAGTAAAATCCCTTGACCATTGGGAGAGGTCCTAAATAAACGACGGTCACTACGTAAATAATATGTTGGTTTTACTGTTTGATTTTGCTGTAAATCATGGACACTCCCGATGTCTT
>JAPOQT010000147.1 GCA_026710525.1 Pseudomonadota bacterium | reverse complement strand
TGACCGTCAAAAATGAGATTGGCTAAGGGCACAGGACGGTGTGTTGTTTGAATCACTTTCGCTTTTTTCGGATGAATACGACCAATCCAGTGAACAAAATCTTCCGGATTAGCAACAGAAGCACTGAGTAACAGCAGCTGACTTTTTTTGTCTGATAAAATGATGGCTTCCTGCCACGAACTTCCCCGAGAATAATCTTGGATATAGTGATATTCATCAAATATCACGAGATCAGTCGTTAAAGGTGAATCAATGCCTAGGAGGGAGTTACGGTAGCTCTCGAGGGTAGCAATGATAATAGGTGCTTGCAGATTGATTTTATTATCACCGGTGGAAATACCGACGTATTCTGGGCCGAAAAGTTCTTTCATTTCGGTATATTTATCATTAGCCAATGATTTTACCGGACAAGTATAACAAGACTGGAAGGATGCCGACAACCCACGGATACACTCCCTTAAATAAGCTTCCACCACTCTTGTTTTACCGGCAGTTGTGGGAGCATCGATCACCACATGGTGCCCTTTTTTTAGCAATCCTAAAGCTTCTGCTTGCCACGGATCAAGGGAGAGATCTAATACACCAGTGTGAGTTAATGTGAGGTCGATGAGTTGTTGAGACTTCTTGCTGTCAAGGGCAATCTCTTTTTCAGTAGTTGCCCAAGCAGCCGATCGTTTTTGGTGCGAAGAAAATAGGCGTTGTAGAGGGAAATTTTTATGAGGTATATCCCGTCGCGATGAGTGATTGCGTTTTTTTTTGCCCCTCATGTAACTGCTGGTAAATATTTTATTTTTTTGAGATTGTTTAAGTTTTTTTGTATTCATAAAGTTAAGATAAATTAAGAATGTTAAAAATAATAAATAGGCAAGTGACGGTAAAGTAGGTTTCTCAGTATCAAAGGTCACTGGGTTAGAAAATTTTCTTCTCAAACCCCAGCTGAGGGAGAAAATAACCATGACAGAGTGGTCACAGCTAGAGTAGTGTTACCATCAAATCACAGTTAAGCTTAGCAAAAATTAGGCTGTGATCATAGGGTTTTTATGATCTCGTTTGAGCATTTAGTCATAAAATGGCTGCCAAGCAAGATAGTTATTTTTTTTTATTCGTACCCTTGCTTTTTAGAGAACAGGTCTTAGCCTATGGCTACTTGTTTTTTTTGGGCAAGTTGAGGATGCTGTCCATAGTGCTTCAATCATTTTTATTTTTTATATTTGCTGTTTGAAATGGGGAGTTGTTGACTTGAAACGATATTCTTGGTTATTTTTGTTGGTAATGAGTGTGACTCCACAGGTGTTTGGTCACACTCCGACTGTGACTTTCCCTATCCTTGATGATGTTAAAGAGTCTTATCAATATGATGATGATGAACTTGACCGTTACTGGAAGCTTTTGGATGGTCTGTTAATTGATGAAGGCGTGCGGGCGGTTCTTCTAGAACAATTATCAGGTGAAGAAAAACTGATTCTCCTTCAAGAAATCTTGGGTTAAGCCCATAGGATAACTTATTCTCTATGGGATTGATAAAGTTACGAGCTGATCTCTGCAAGCGGGTGACGTTCAGACTTTAACACGATACTATTTTGCGTTCTTTGCCGTCATATGCCCCTTAATGGGTTAGGTCATACTTTTTGTCCATAGCTTGGGTATGTCGTCATTTAGCCTATGGGCATACGGCTTTTTTTCTTTATTTTAGTTGAGCATTGCTCATAGTGGGCAATGCCATAGTACTATTATTTGTGTCTGTATATGGAGGTTGTTGAATTGAAAAGATGTTTTTGGCTGTTTTTGTTGGTGATTAGTATGACTTCACAGGCGTTTGCTCGAACTCCGACTGTGACTTTCCCCACTCTTGATGATATTAACGAGTTCGATGAATATGATGATGAAGAGCTTGAACGTTACTGGAGGCTTCTGGATAACCTTTTAATTGACGAGGGGCTGCCAACGGCTCTTCTAGAACAATTATCAGGTGATGAGAAACTCATTCTCCTTGAAGAAATCCTCAGCTAAAGGATGACTTGGTCAGATAACTGTTCAGCCCATTAAGTCGTGGACTTAATCCTCCTTTGTGATAAGTCCACACTTAATTTGACGTTTCCTATAGAAACGACATCAATAATCTTTCAACCCCCTTATATCATAAGGGGGTTTTGATTTTGTCTTCTTTAGGTGAGGCTTTGATTCTTCCATATTTGATCTCAAAAGAAATCATGCTGCTGATCAAGTGACGAGATATTTAAAGCCCTATCTTTATTTCTTCCCACCTCCTAAGTTTTTATAGTTCAAATAGTTTTAACATTCTCTATTTAGGGAGTATAAGGGTAAAGGAGATCTGATGTTCTCCATACACCCAAAACAAACTCTTTTTTCTCTTCACCAGATTCAGAATGGTAGCTGATGAAGAGCCTCCTCAAATGCCAATAGAAATAGGATGTTTGCACTCTGAGTGACTTTGGATCACGAAACAATACTTACTTGCAGGCAAGGCAAAAGCTCTCTTTTGACGTCCCATGCCACCACCAACAGCTAATACCTTAGACCTAAAGACAATCCTGAAACATAAGTAAATTTTTAGCATGGCGCTTAAACTCCTCCCTGTCGCTTCAAAGCTTTAATTTACCCTATATCTTTTTGATACTAGGTGAAATCCCTGAATAACCATCTTAGGATAATCCATTCATGGGCGTTGAACTAATTTTTTAAATTAAAATATATTTTTAATTTTTATTAAAAAATGGCAATCGGTAAGTTAGATCAGAATAATCTTTGATCCTGACCAAGTATTATGATCAGGGGCAAGGATGCTATCAAACAATTACTTATGACAAAGTTGTTCGCTGATGTTTTGCTATCACCCAGCAACTTACAAATTGTGGTTGCTTGATTAAATGAGACAGCTGAAACCAAGAGTGACAAACGATAAAGCCCTTTAGTATATGGGGACCATATAGAGATATTTGTTCATTTAACAGGTGTATAATGAACAAAAGGATATTCTTAAAATTATCTAATAATTTTAAGTGTTTATATGA
>JAPOQT010000146.1 GCA_026710525.1 Pseudomonadota bacterium | reverse complement strand
CCTGAATTGGGGCGATTTTATGAACGACATTAACCTGAGTAAGGATCAATTCTCCGAAAAACTCGAATTTTTGGGAGACATTGTGACCAAAAGCGGTAATACTGTTTGAATGATAGAGATCTTCATAGCTTGGGTAAGCATGATTATCATACAAATTGAGCCAAAGGGCATCATAGTCATTACTTCTCAGGTTGTCGAAAAAATCATTTTTATGCAAAAATTTTATCTCTAACATGATTCCTGCTGCTAAAGCATCACGTTTGAGAATGGCAAGCTTTGATTCGTCACGTTTATCTGTGTAGAACAGTGTACGCCGAAACAGTTGACCTTCTTTTTGCCAGACCAAAGGCGAAAAGAAAATACCAGATTTTTTCAGCACCCAACCAGCCTCGGTCATATAGTGAGAGACCTTGTCCGGGTCATAGGTTATGGTTGGCAGGTCGGCAGAGAAATCATCATGAACTGGGAAAAGAGAGTGAGTCCTTTCCAGTGACCAATGTGACTCTTGTATCATTTGGGAGATATTCATGCCATGGATAAAGGCACGACGAAGCCTAGGATCGCGCCAAGTTTGTCGTGATAAGTTTAAGAAAATAGCGCGAATTAACTGATCACAATGGCACCTTAGTATAACTGTTTGTATATCCGAACGTCGCTTATAAAGCTCCTCTGCCCAAGCAGGCATAAGCTCGTCTCTCATGGAGAAATGATCAACTTCACCAGCGATAAATTTTTCAAGGGATTGCCGCCAAGTTGACACAAAGTGGTACTCAATATTATCAAAATTATAAAGATTTCGCCATGCCGGACGATGGTAGCCCCACCAATCTTTTTTACGCTTAAAAGTCACCAACTCCCCAAGGTTATGAGCGCTAATTTGATAAGGACCAGTGTTTGGTTCGATAGCCCAATTCATATCCCTCATCCATCCAGGTTGTGGTTGGTAAAAACCGTGATATAGTGGCGTAATATTGGTGATATATAACAACTCTTGGGGAGGGTATGGTCGGTTAACAGAAACAGCTACCACTTGTGGTGAGAGGGCACGAATACGTAAACCATAACGCTCAAAATAATGTCGCTGACTCTCTAATCCTGACATTTGGTTGACAACAAAACTTTGATAGTAGAGAAAATCTTTGCTAGTCACAGCACGACCATCAGACCAACGGGCTCTAGGATCAATGTGGTATACAACCTCATCACCACTCGGAGCCATCGCCCAATAATCAGCGAGGCCGCTCCGAAATGTTTTGGTTTGATAATGATAGTAGAGTAAGCTCATTTGATTGCGCTTGATAAACCCATGGACATCTGAATGGGCATCAGAGCCAAAACGACGAAATGTTGTGGGAGCATCTGTTTTGGCAAAGCGAACAGTTCCACCTTTCTTGGCACTAGGATCACCATAAATCGTCGAGGCATCACTACGCTGCCACTGATAACGTGGCGCAAGCTGGAACGTGGGTGGTGATTGCGCTTCATCTGATTCAAGGACTTGGCCAAAAATGTCTGAGTCAAACAAGATCATCATGAGTGAACATAATGTTATCACACCATGGATCAAGTTCTTCGCCAGCAGCAAGTGACAGAGCTTGGTGAAACCGTTATGATCGAAAAGTAAGTTCTTTTGCTGGATTTTGACTACCTTGACGAATAAGTTCAAAAGTACCTCCTTCATGGAGACGTAAAAGCGTCGTTTCCTTATAGACAATTTCTTGAGATAAATCAAGTATTAAATCAATCATATGACCAAAAGCATCGAGGATTTCATAACCAAATCGTGGTCGTACCACATCTTGATGATGTGCTCTCTGGCCAGGCAAACTCAATGACATACTCGCTAAAGGGGAAGGTAACATGGCTGTGAGTTCTAAGAGTAATTCTTTATCAGGAATACGAACACCCACCTCTTTTCTCTTATCTTCAATGATTTTAGGCAGTCTTTTATGACTTTTCAATACAACCGTATAAGGGCCAGGTAAAATCTTTTTTAACACCCGGTATGCCACATTATCAATGGTGGCAAACGATGATACCTGAGAAAGACTGGAAAAAATAAACGTGTAAGGGTTTTGTTTATTTAGCATACGTGCTGTTTTTTGTAATTTTGTCAGCGCCCCTTTATGATCACACAAACAACCACAAGCCCAATTAACATCGGTTGGATAAGCTATCACTCCACCATCAATAAGTATTTTTTTAGCCGTCTGTAAATGTTTTTGCGATACCGGAGACTCAAAAGTATAGAGAATTTTATTCATCAGCTTAACACCCACATACTGAAAGATACTTCATGTCATCCATTCACTATCTCCACACAAAAATGTTTGATTATCATAACCATATCTGCTAATGAAAACAAGATAAGAGAAGAAACGGGATCACATAGAGTTATAACACTCCCTCGAAAAGGTTACGTGAATACTCCTACGACGATAACATTCCAGATTGAAGAAGTGAGATTTAACCGTCCTGAAACTGGTTGGTCGGTTCTGGCTGTTCGCAATCTAGATAGTGGAGAACAATTAGTCGTTACGGGACAATTTCAAAATGCCCAAGCGGGAGAAGTTATGACCTCGGTGGGCACACCACAGAAACATCCGATCTTTGGTGCCCAGTGGGCATCTGTATCTTATGAGTATCAGGATCCCATTGCCACAGAAAGTTTAGTTAAGTTTATCCAACTAGTGATTTTCGCAGAAATTCCAGGTCTCGGGAAAAAAAGTGCTGAAAAAATCGTTGGTCACTTTCAAGAAAAAACCTTAGATATCTTAGATCATCATCCAGAAGAACTGGCTAAAATTAAGGGGTTTTCCGCAAAAAAAATCGCTCTTATTAAACAAGTTTGGCATACCTATCGAGGAAAACGACACATTGTTCTGTTTCTGACCGGGCACGGCTTATCAGTCCATCAAGCCCGACAAGTTCTGAACCATTTACCATCACCGAATCTAGCCACATTGAAACAAAATCCTTATGTCCTGATCCACCGGGTGTCAGGGCTTGGCTTTAAGAGAGTTGACCGATTAGCTATATCATCGGGTATCGCTAAAGAACACCCTTTACGTATTCGAGCAGCTATTCTTTTTATTTTAAAATCTAGCTCCGAGCAATATGGACACAGTTGTGTTCCTAAACTGCTGCTGGCAAGACGTTTACCAGGTCTATTAGGTATATTACCTAATCAACTTCACCTCGATGACCACTTACACTCCCTCACACAAGATGGCGAGATTATCCTAACCCAAGGACACCTGGACGAGTTAACCCCAGAGAAAAAACATATTGTCGATCAAATGGCTCCTCATCAGTCCGACGACAATATCATTTACTGTTCTCTTATGACCCTTCATCAATCTGAACTCAGAATCGTCAGTCAAACCATCGCTATGCTCAAGCGACCGAAAATCATCTTTGACCAAATGACCTTTAATCAGTGGCTAATGGATTATCAAAGTGAGTCTGGACTGATTCTCAATTCCCAACAAAAACAAGCGGTTTTTTCAGCCTTAACAGAACCTATTTTTATTGTCACCGGTGGTGCCGGTGTTGGTAAAAGCACCACCCTTAACGCTATGCTTTGGGTTGCCAAACGAGCTGGTGATCATGTGGCTTTAGCCTCACCAACTGGTCGTGCTGCCCAGAGAATTAAAGAAGTTACCGGTGAGTCAGCAAAAACCCTCCATCGTCTCCTCGAATGGAGCCCCCACGAGTCATGCTTTGGGCGCAATGAGGATAAACCCTTGACTGAAGATTTAGTTCTCATCGATGAGTGCTCTATGATTGATCTTTATCTCGGTAAATCCTTGTGGGAAGCCCTGGCTGTCAAAAGGACACGACTCGTACTCATGGGCGACCCCCATCAATTACCTAGTGTTGGTCCTGGCCGTTTACTGGCAGACCTGATCGCTAGTCAGCAAGTGCCAACCATTACTCTCAATGAAGTCTTCCGTCAGGCTGCTCATTCACCTATTATCCAAGCCTCTCAAGCTATTTTAGCTGCAAAAATGCCTAACTGTTTCCCAGGACCACATCAGCAACTACCACCGGCAAACACCAACACAGACCAGGACACTTTGAACACAACTACCTCCTGTTCTTATCAAAATGTTCGATCACCACGAGAAATGTATCAGGCGATTCGCGCCTTGGTTGCCAAAACCTTTGGTCACTTTGAGCCACTCACCGATATTCAAGTACTCACTCCCATCAATAAAGGCCCTTATGGCTGTGATGGTTTAAATATATATCTCCAAAACTATTTTCAAAAGCAGTCAAGTAAATCACCTCATCATAACGACATCCCAGCTCCGTCTGAAGCTAAGACATTTGTCGTCGGAGATAAAGTTATCCAAACAGTTAATAACTATGAGCTAGGGGTATTTAACGGTGACATTGGCTACGTTCTTCACAAGGATGTAACCAAAGATCACAAACTAGATTCACTCGTTGTCCGTTTTCATCAGGTTGATACTGGCGGTGGTCGTAACGTGAACTACAGCAAGCAACATTTAGCTGATCTTAAATTAGCTTACGCCATTACTATTCATAAAGCTCAAGGCTCAGAGTTTCCCGTGGTCATTATTCCCGTGGTCAAAGAACACCGGTATATGCTCTCAGGTAATATGCTCTACACAGCTCTGACTCGAGCAAAAAAACATGCGGTATTTCTCGGCGATATGACCTGTGTTGCTGATGCCTTAAAGACCCATGCAATCCACCCACGCTTTACCGGTCTGCAGCATCTGTTTAACACGTTAAAAACATGAGAGATTACGGATGAGATCCTTTGGTTTTTTTATGGAAAGAATTCATTTTTAACCAAATCTTCAAGTACATATAAGCCATCCTCAGTTGATAATCCTGTTGCTGATCATTATCCCACTGGGCAATATAATGATCAAACCCTCTCACCGAATGTAACTTCTGTGACACAGGATCATCAATTAAATCAACCTTAGGGAGTTGTTTTTCATCACTCGGTTCATGATTTGCTTTTGGCTCAATGGCTAATTTCACAAGACTGGGGTCGGTAGCACTAATGGTCACATCAGGCACAATGCCTTCGGTTTGAATTGAGCGGCCACTTGGGGTGAAATACCGAGCGACGGTAATCTTCATACCGGAACCATCAGGGAGAGGTATTAGAGATTGAACCGAACCTTTGCCAAAGGTTTTTTCTCCCATAATAATGGCGCGCTCATGGTCCTGGAGAGCACCAGCGACAACTTCTGAAGCAGAAGCTGATTCACCATTAACCAGGACGATTAATGGCAAACGAGAGTAGGTATCCTGCTTGAGGGCAAAATGACGGTGACGTGCTTCTCGATCTCGACCAACGATAGATAAGAGCAAACCTGAATCAATAAATTGATCAGCCACCTCAATAGCTTGATCAAGAAGACCACCAGAGTTACCTCGTAAATCAACAATAAGAGCATTTAACGAGTCATAATTTTTCCTTAAGAATTCAGCCACACTGTCTGATGTATTTTCTTGGAAAGAAGATATTTTTAAATAACCAATATTCGGTGGTAAGATTTTACCAGCCACTTGTTTTAAGTGGACTACGGCATACTTCAGCAGATAATTAACCTGCTTCTTCCCTCTTGTCACCGACAGGTTAATGGTAGCATCAGGACTTTTCGGTAATTGGGGATACTCGGCAACATCAAGATCCTTCAGTGAGCGACCATTAATCTTGGTAATCAAATCACCCACCGCCATGCCGGCTTTGTCCGCAGGAGAGTTGTCGATAATCGATAAAATTTTCAGCCCTTGACTAGGCTCATGACTTAACACTAAACCAATCCCTGAATATTTGCCCTCTGTTTGATCTTGCATCCTTTGAAACTGTTTGTTATTCATGATGATTGTGTGGGGATCTAAGCTTTGAGTGATGCCCTCCATAGCTGCCTGAATAAGCTTCGGCATTTGACTTGCTTCAGCATCGACGTAGGTCTCGGAGAGAAAATATAAAACGTTGGTTAAAACCTCCATTGATTTTAAAGTGGCTTCTTCTAATTCTTCAGTCTGCTTCATCTTCTCCACTAATTTTGAGGACACTGGACCCTGAGACTTATCTGTGCTTGATTCTGTCTGATTTTCTTCTGATACTGTTTCAGCTATGACCATCCTGCTGCCAATCAGGACACTGGTCATTATCAGCCACATGATCAAACTTTTTTGATACTTCATATCACGTCCTTAACTACAGATTAACCCACTGATCACATCTATCCACTGATGACAGTACCGAGTTCTCAAATCACCAAGGTTCTTTCAGTCCCACAACTTATCTTTTTTGGATAATTGATTTTTGGGTGGTGATTGTTCTCGGGTTTTTTGCTTTGATATGTTGCTGTAACTGCCTGGCTTTCGTTTTATTCTGTTGTGATATACCGCGGTGATTTAAATAACTATTCACCAGTCTACTG
>JAPOQT010000145.1 GCA_026710525.1 Pseudomonadota bacterium | reverse complement strand
TATGCTCCTGCTGATCAACGAAAATTACTGAAAAAACAAGAACAACAGAAAGCACGAAAAATCTCTAAAAAAATTAGATCTAAGTATCGAAGAAGAACACTTCGAAAATACCAAGGTGCACAAACTTAATTTCCTCGGAGTTGTATTATGGCAAACAAAACTGTACGTTCTATTCGATGTGTTGTCTCGAAAGATAAAATGAATAAATCACGGGTGGGTGAGTCGGTCCGTCTCGTCCGCCATCCACTAGTTGGCAAGTATATTAAAAAAACAACACGGATCATGTTTCATGACGAAAATAATGACACCCAAATCGGCGATGAGGTGTTAGTATTTGCCACTAGACCACGTAGCGCCCACAAAAGTCACGAACTACTCTCTATCGTAAGAAAAGCTGCCTCTGCGCCCCAAGAAACGGTGAAGTCATAAAATATAAGATATTGTCAATCGAACCTAATGTCAGGAATACATTAACAGTCAGTGATCCTTATTTTGGAATGTAACTATGATACAGATGGAAACCATTTTAGCTTCAGCAGATAACTCGGGAGCTAAGTCTCTACGGTGTGTAAAAGTTTTAGGAGGTTCGAAAAAAACTTCTGCTTCTGTTGGCGATATTATTGTGGTATCAGTGAGAGAGGCTTTGCCGACATCAAAGGTAAAAAAAGGCTCAGTACAAAAAGCTGTGGTGGTCAGGACCAAAGCCATAATATCTCGCTCTGACGGCTCTACCATCCGGGCGGATGAAAATGCTTGCGTATTAGTGCGAGAATCAGATAAAAGTCCTATTGGCTCCCGGATTTTTGGGCCAGTTGCCAGAGAAATCAGGAATGCCGGTTTTATTAAGATCGCTTCTCTAGCACCAGAAGTTTTATAATGTCCCCATATTAATGAAGAGCAAAAATCATGTCATCGATGCCTAGACTTGAAAAAATATATCAGGATATGTCTGCTGAGCTTAAGCAGGAGCTTGAGATCAATAATGTTATGCAGCTGCCTAAACTAAAAAAAATTGTGCTGAATATTGGCCAGGGAGCCGCTCATCAAAATGTTAAAATACTTGAGGGTGCTGTCCGTGATCTCACCACCATCTCAGGCCAAAAACCGGTAATGAGACGCGCCAAAAAATCGATTGCTGGTTTCAAATTACGGGAAGGACAGCCTATTGGGGTGTCAGTAACACTCAGAGGCAAAAGAATGTACGAGTTTCTCGATCGTATGATTAATATAGCTGTGCCTCGCGTGCGTGACTTCCGTGGATTTTCTCCCAAAGCTTTTGATGGTCACGGTAACTACACCATAGGCTTTAAAGAGATTATCGTCTTTCCTGAAATCGACTACGACAAGGTCGATACGATCCGAGGTGTTGGGGTGACTCTCGTAACAAGTACTGATAATGATAGCCATGCCATGGCTTTACTTAAAAAGTTTCGATTTCCGTTTAAACAGTAATAAGGATATGATATGGCTAAGCAAGCACTCATTCAAAAAGCCTTGAGAAAGCCAAAGTTTTCAACTCGCGCTTACACACGCTGTGCCGTGTGTGGTAGACCGCGTGCTGTGTACCGTCGCTTTGGTGTCTGCCGGATTTGTTTTCGTAAAATGGCCCTTGGCGGTTTGTTGCCGGGTGTAACTAAGGCTTCTTGGTAAGTAAGGAACAGGCACATATGAATATTACAGACCCTATCGCTGATTATCTTACTAGGATTCGCAACGCCCAAAAAGCTGAGCATCGTACGGTGGTAGTTCCAGCATCTCGATTAAAAATCGCCCTCACCTTTATCTTAAAACATGAAGGTTTTATCCACGATTTCAAATGCTTTCGTGATAACAAACAAGGACTCATTAAAATCGCCTTAAAGTATCAAGGCGGTCAAGGAATGTTCCAGAAACTTCTCCGGCAAAGTAAACCTGGTCGAAGGGTTTACGTGTCGGCAAAGGATATACCCTATGTCAAAAACGGTTTTGGTTTTGCTATTTTATCCACGTCCTCTGGTGTGATGACTTGCCGAGAGGCTCGAAAACGCGGTGTTGGCGGTGAGTATTTATGTTCCATTTTCTAATGCCCATGAGTGAGTAAAAAGTATGTCTCGAATTGGATTAAAACCGATAACCTTACCAAAAGGTGTGCAGGTGTCGGTTGATAATAAGAACATCACCGTTAAAGGCCCCAAAGGGGAGCTGGTAAGGGTGATTCACGATAGTATGAAGGTAAATGTGACCGATCAAGAGTTGTCCGTTGTGCCATTAAAAGATAATGTGGCTGCCTTTCATGGCTTAACAAGGAGTCTCTTGAACAATATGGTCATCGGAGTGTCTGAGGGATTTACCAAGTCGCTGCAACTCATCGGTGTTGGTTATCGGGCGCAGGTCAAAGGCAGAGAACTTCATCTTAATTTAGGATTTTCTCACAATGTTATTTATCCGCTGCCTGATGGTATCGACTGTAAAGTGGAAAAAAATACCTTGTGTACCATCTATGGCTCTAATAAAGAACTCGTCGGCCAGGTGGCTGCCACCATTAGAAACTACCGGAAACCAGAGCCATACCACGGCAAGGGAGTGCGCTACACGGATGAACGTATTGTGTTAAAAGCAGGTAAATCAGCTAAAAAATAATCATTATTCAGCCATTATGGAATTACACTGAAAGTCATAAGTATGAACTCAAAAAAATCGGTAGCTAAAATAGCCCATGGAAGACGGAAAAAAAGAATTCGAGCTAAAGTACATGGTTCGTCATTAAGGCCTCGTATCTCCTTTTTTAAGTCAGATAAACATGTCTATGTCCAGGTGATCGACGATGACCGTTCCCACACCCTTGTATCGATTCACTCTTTTGCTCTTAATAACTCAGATAGAAAACAAAAGGATAAAAAAGAATCTGAATCTCATAAAAACCCGGTGAGGGCAAATGTTGGGATCTGTGGCGAACTTGGTAAGGAACTCGCCAGCAAGTGTTTAGCAAAAGGGATTAAGCAAGTTGTTTTTGATCGCAACGGTTTTCCGTATCATGGTCGCATTAAAGCATTTGCCGAAGCAGCGAGAGAAGGTGGCCTCGTTTTTTAACAGTGAACTAACCAACCGCTACGAGGAGAGTGGTTAACACAAATAAGTCAGTTTTATTTCATGTAACCAGAGACAAAAAGGATACACATTGCTTCAAGAACGGGATCAACATACCCAATTTCAAGAAAGAGTGATTCATATTGCTCGAGTAGCCAAGGTTGTTAAAGGTGGACGACGCTTTAGCTTCTCGGCACTGGTTTGCCTTGGTGATAACATGTCACAAGTGGGTTTCGGTGTCGGTAAGGCTAATGAAGTTCCTGATGCTATTCGCAAGGCTGCTGAAACTTCGAAACGTAATCTCCTGCGTGTTCCCGTGACCGAAGAAGGCACCATACCGTTTCAAGTTGTTGGTGAATCAGGGTCAACACGGGTTAATATGTATCCTGCTCCTGCTGGAAAGGGCATTATCGCTGGCTCAGCTGCCAGGATGATTTTTGATTTATGTGGCATCAAAGATATTGTGTGTAAAATTCATGGTTCTCGCAATCACCACAATGTGGTCAGAGCTACTCTCCAGGGACTTAGTCAACTCATGTCGATTGAAGACTACGCCGCCTTAAGAGGTTTAAATCCTGATCAGGTATTACAAAAACGTCAAATGAAACGTATTAAGCCAGCTCATCAATCGACTAGTCGTTCCAAAACCCAGGCATCTGATGATCAACAAGATGAAAAAAAACATGAACCAACTTCATCACAAGACGTGAGTGTATCTACTGAGGAAAAAACAGAGACAACTCTGGCAACCAGTAATACCCAAAATGATCCTCAAACAAACGATGCTGAAGTGGCTGAAACCAAAGTCCCTCACACACTCCCTGATCACGCAAGTGACGTGGATGTTGAAACAACACAAAGCGCTGAAAATACTGATGATACTCAAAACGAGCATCATGACAACCAAGAACAACATTCAGAAGACTCTTAAGGAAGAACTAGGATAGATCTATGAATTATGTATATGTAAAACAGGTTCGATCGGTGATTGGATCTCCCCATAAAGTAGCTAGTATTCTGAAAAGTATGGGGCTTGGTCGGATTGGCAAATCTAGAACATTTCGAGATACGAGAGCCATCAGAGGTCAGATTAATAAAGTCAGTCACCTGGTGACATTTGAACTTAAACAAGACAAAACTACATAGGTGATGATGTGACACAACAAGCAGCAAATCTCGGTAACTTACGCCCAGCAAGAGGATCTCATCGAGCTATTAAGCGCCTAGGGCGAGGACCAGGGTCTGGCACAGGTAAAACCTCTGGTAAAGGGCAAACAGGGCAAAAAGCTAGAAAAAGCGGTGGTGTAAGACCTGGTTTCGAGGGTGGTCAAACACCCCTTTATAGGCGAGTACCCAAACGGGGATTTAGTGGTGAATCACCTAAATTAACCCCTATTACTGTGAGTTTGTCTGATCTCAATGTCTTTGCTGCTGGCGACACTGTGACCCCTGACACGATCGTAGAGAAAAATATTGTCAAGAATCATCGTCGCAGAAAAATAAAACTGTTAAACAACGGCGAGTTAAGCCATGCTTTAACTGTGGAAGTCCATAAGTGCTCAAAAGGAGCGAAGTTAGCCATTGAACAAGCTGGTGGTAGCGTAACACTCATTAATGAGAAATGATCTCAATGACAACAGAGAACTGTTGCATTGTATAGCTTTAGGAGCGACTTGATTGAATAAACCAAGCATGCAGACGAATTTTTTAAATCATCTCCAAAAAAGAATACTAATTACCCTAGGTTTTTTAGCTATTTACCGAATTGGTGTGCATATCCCCATACCTGGTGTTGATACCGTTGCCTTGAGACAATTTTTTGCTAGTCAAGGTGGCAATCTACTCTCTATGTTTAATATGTTCTCTGGGGGGGCACTCGAAAGATTTTCTGTCTTTGCTCTCGGAGTAATGCCTTATATTTCAGCTTCCATTATTTCCCAACTCCTTACTGTGGTCGTACCAAAACTCGAAGCTTTATCAAAAGAAGGGCAATCAGGTCGTAAAAAAATTACTCAGTACACTCGATATGGCACGATATTTTTAGCGGTTATCCAAGGCTTTATGATTGCCAGGACCTTACAAAGTGCTGATTTTAATGGTTCTCCTTTAGTAACCCAAGGTGGTTTGGGATGGATGTTACTCACAGTGCTTTCTCTGGTCGCTGGTACAGCCTTTGTCATGTGGCTAGGTGAACAAATCACTGATCGAGGGGTGGGTAATGGTATTTCTCTGATTATCTTTGCTGGTATTGTGGCTGGACTCCCCTCAGTCTTAGGTAATACCTACTCCCAGTACACCAGTGAACAACTCGATCTGTTAAGAATACTTATTATTGTTGCTGTGTGTATCTTTGTGGTAGCTGGGGTCGTATTTATGGAAACTGGGGCTAGACAAGTGCCCATTCAATATACGAAAAGACAAATGGGGCAAAAAGTCTTCTCTGGACAACAATCTCATCTCCCTTTACGGGTGAATGCTTCTGGAGTCATTCCCCCCATTTTCGCCAGCAGTCTGCTACAATTTCCTTTAACTGTGGCGGCATTCTCTCCCCAAAGCCCTCTCGCTGAGATAATTAACACTTATATGATCCCTGGTGGTTGGCTGTATAATACGGTGTATGTGATTGGTGTTGTTTTCTTCGCCTTCTTCTATACAAAAATTGTGTTTAAAACAGATGATGTTGCTGAAAATCTCAAGAAGAATGGAGGCTTTATTCCAGGCATTCGTCCGGGCATAAGAACAGCTGAATACCTGGATCAGCTTGTTGATCGACTCACCATGTCAGGGGCGATTTATTTAGCAGCTATTTGTGTACTGCCAACCATTTTAACTGGTCAATTTAACGTTCAGTTCTATTTTGGTGGTACCAGTCTCTTAATTGTGGTTGGGGTCGCTCTGGATACCTTTAGACAAATTGAAGGACACCGACAATCCCTTCGTTATGAAGCATTTATGAAATCTTCTAAAAATAGTAAACGTCGTAGAGTGCCTGTACGTTAGCCATATAACCTTATTAGTCCTGGTGATTGCTGTCAAAAAAATGTGATAAAAAAACGATTGAATTATGAATTTATTCTAGTATGATCATCAGCTACTGGTCAAGAGACCGCCTTTGTTCGGTGATGAGACCAAAAAAATGTGTGAGAAAAAACTTAAAGGGTCGTTATCCTCGCCTACGTTATGTGAGATGCTCCTTGTTTTTTGTGATAACCTGTAAGGATAACCAATCTCTCTCTTATGAGTTGGATAACACCCTAGTAAAATAGAGGACGTAACCATTATGACAAAAGAAGATCTTATTGAAGCTGAAGGAGTCGTGAAAGAACCACTACCCAATGCTATGTTTCGGGTTGAACTAGAAAATGGTCATGAGGTCCTGGCACAAATCAGTGGTAAAATGCGAATGCACTGTATTCGTATTTTAGCTGGCGACAAGGTTAAACTTGAAATTTCTCCCTATGATTTATCCCGGGGACGGATTACCTACAGATCAAAAGGATAATTATTATGAAAGTTCGATCAAGTGTAAAGCCTATATGCAAAGACTGTAAAGTGGTGCGCCGCCGTGGTGTGCTTAGGGTAATTTGCAAAGAAGCTAAACATAAACAACGTCAAGGCTAATAGCAAGTAAATGAAATGACATTAAGGTTCAATTAAACAGAGATATTATTATGATTCGTATGGCTGGCGTCGACTTGCCAAAACTAAAAAGAATTGACTTAGCACTCACCAAGATATATGGCCTTGGTCGTACGTCAGCACAGCAAATTTTAGATAAAGTAGATGTTGATGCGAGCACGCCTGCTGGAGATCTTGATAACGATCAAATTAATCAGATCCGGGCAGAAATTGACGCTTCATACACTGTGGAAGGCGACTTAAGAAGAAGTATTGGCTTTAATATTAAACGATTAATTGACTTAGGTAATTATCGAGGAATTCGTCATCGACGTGGTTTGCCGGTTCATGGTCAGCGTACTAAAACCAACGCACGAACCAGAAAAGGACCTCGTAAAACTGTGGCTGGCAAGAAAAAGTAAATGATCACGTACCTCCAGCACAGGAATTTATAGGTGCTGATATTTTATGATGTTACTCGTTAAAACGAGTTAAACCCAAAAGAAGAGTATTTATGGTTAAAAAAATTTTAAAGCGAAGACGCATTAATCGCAACGTGCCTAATGGTGTTGCTCACATTCAAGCGACATTTAATAATACTATTATTACTATTACCAACTTAAGTGGTGAAGTGTTGTGTTGGTCTACCTCAGGGGCCAAAGGATTTAAAGGTTCTCGTAAAAGCACCTCGTATGCGGCTCAAATTGCTGCTGAAGAGTGTGCCAAGAAAGCTATTGATATGGGAATGAAAACTATCTCTGTGCTTGTTAAAGGGCCTGGTAGTGGCCGTGAAAGTGCGGTCCGGGCTATTGGTCATTCTGGATTAAAAGTCAGTCTTATTCGTGATGTCACTCCTGTGCCTCATAATGGCTGTATGCCACCAAAAAGAAGAAGGGTTTGATAATCAGGCTAACACATATTGTGATGGCATTATTTTAAGGAGGTTAAAGAATTGGCTCGTTATACGGGTTCTGTTTGTCGATTGTGTCGGCGACAAGGCGATAAGTTATATTTAAAAGGGGAACGTTGCTACACGAGTAAGTGTTCGTTTGAACGCAAGCCGTATGCCCCTGGTATGCATGGTAAGCGACGAGCTAAGTTGTCTGATTATGCTTTACAACTGAGGGAAAAACAAAAGGTTAGGCGTATTTACGGTATGCTTGAGAAAGCTTTTGTCACTTTATTCCATCAAGCATCAAAAGAACGAGGGGTGACTGCCGATGCGTTTTTCCGACGACTAGAATTACGTTTTGATAACGTTGCTTTTCGTATGGGTTTTGCTTGTAATCGTAATGAGGCTCGGCAACTCATTAGTCATGGCCATTTTCTTCTTAATGGCAAACGGTGTAATATTCCGTCTCTCAGGGTTAAAGTAGGCGACAAAAT
>JAPOQT010000144.1 GCA_026710525.1 Pseudomonadota bacterium | reverse complement strand
TACTGAGTTATGGTTGAAAAGTGCCCATCGTCTTTCACCAACCATGAAGGATATTAATCTTAAAGCTTTGGCTGAAGGCTATACCGCGGCCTTAGTACGAGAGCTTATTCCTTACCATCTTACCTTAGTTGATCATCCACCTTGTGATCAAAAAAAATATCGTTTTCTGACGGGCAATCACGCCTTGGCCCTTGGTTTAGTAAGTGCTGCTCTCATAAGTCAAAGAAAGCTATTTTTTGGTGGTTATCCTATTACCCCTGCCAGCACTATTTTACACACCCTAGCAAATATCCAACAATCTGATATTATCACTTACCAAGCAGAAGATGAGATCGCAGCTATTGGGGCTGCTATTGGCGCTGCCTATGGCGGTCATTTAGGGGCTGTGGCCACATCGGGCCCTGGTTTTACATTGATGACTGAGTTTATTAGTCTCGCGGTAACCGCTGAGTTACCCCTAGTAGTGATTGATGTCCAAAGGGCTGGACCTTCCACTGGTATGCCAACAAAAACATCCCAAGGAGATTTATTTCTGGCTTTATTTGGTCGTAACGACTCATCTCCTGTGGTGGTGCTCGCAGCTTATTCACCCGGAGACTGTTTTGATAAAGCTTATCTCGCTGCCAAAATAGCTATGACCAGAAATTGTGTGGTCATTGTGTTATCAGATGCTTATTTAGCAGGAAGCCATGAAGTCACTGGGGTACGACAAGCACAAGAGCTACCAGCAATCTCTATTCCGCCTCATCCATCTCAGCATATGACACCAGAGAATTTTTGGGCCTCCCAAGGGCCTTACACCAGAGATCAAAAAACCGGCTCTCGTCCTTGGTTAACCCCAGGAGTAGTTGGCTATGAACATACGATTGGTGGTCTTGAAAAAACTGATGTTACTGGCCATATTTCTTATGATGGTGATAATCACCAAGTCATGATGAACCAACGACATGAAAAAATCCAGAAAACACAAGACATGTTACCACCTCTCTTGAGTGATGGCTATCCTCAAGCACAAACCCTGGTGATCAGTTGGGGCTCAACCTATGGTGCAATTAAACATTTTGTCCGAACACGACGATTATCTTGTCAGCCAGAAGAAAGATTTTTCCACATTCATCTTGAATCACTGTGTCCTCTACAAAAAAAATTGCCCGATTATCTCAAGCAAAGAAAACATATTCTTGTTATTGAGAGTAATTTCGGTCAAGCTACCAGTGTGCTGCGAGATCATTATCCTGAATTCACTTTTGCCGCCATAACAAAAAATGATGGTAAGCCATGGAGTGAGCAAGAGCTCAAAGATCGACTCACCCCCTATCTAAGCCCCTAAAACCTTGGAGTTATATAAATGGCAACACCAGCTGTTAAATCATCAAAGAGTTTTTATCGGTCTAGTAACGCGGTCCGTTGGTGTTCAGGATGTGGTGATTTTCATGTCTTAAACGCATTAACTTCCGCATGGGCTAGTCTTGGTCTAGCCAAAGAAAAGATCACTGTGATTTCTGGCATTGGCTGTAGTTCTCGACTACCATACTATACGTCAACCTATGGCTTCCATACCATTCATGGTCGTGCACCCACGGTGGCTATGGGATTAAAAATCACCCGTCCCGACCTTTCTGTTTGGATTGTTACCGGCGATGGTGACGGTCTATCTATTGGTGGCAACCATTTTATCCACCTTGCTCGTCGTAATCCAAATATTACCTTACTGTTATTCAATAATGAAATTTATGGCTTAACTAAAGGCCAGGCCTCCCCTACCTCTAAGCCAGGCTTAAACACTAAATCCACCCCCGGCGGTGCCCTTGAACAACCAATAAATGCTCTGTCTTTAGCCATTACGAGTGGTGCTAGTTTTGTCGCTCGGGTTATCGATACCGATCTCCCTATGATGCGTCAGATATTTCAAGATGCCCATAATCATCAAGGCTTGAGTGTTGTAGAGATCCTAACCACTTGTGTTGTGTTTAATGAGCAAGCCTTTAAAGATGTGGAGTCTCGAGGGCTTCGAGCGAAACATACCCTAGAGCTTCGCCAAGGTAAACCCTTAATCATGGGAGAGAAAAAAGATCAAACCCTCACTTGGCCACATCATTTCAGCGAACCCACCATAACTGGGTTATCATCCTTACCTTCTGACAGGATTATTCACCATGACCCAAGCCAAAAATCCATTATTTACTCCCTGTCTTTAGCAGAACTCAAGCCACCGAAATACCCTATAGCTACCGGAATTTTACGGCAAGTCGAAGGTGATACTTATGAGTCCTTGTTGGCCCAAAGAAACAACGAGAACTACCAAACACTGGATGAAATTTTAGGACAAAACAGTTTTATTAAGGGGACGGGTTAAATGTGACCGCACCTTTGAGAACACTAGCACCATGAGGATCTCGATAGGGTTGCCAGCTACTGCTATGAATCTTGAGATTTTTGCCGTCAAGAAACCACGAGGCATTGCCATAATCAGTGGCGACGGTTTTTAATTCCAGCCTACCACGAATACTAATCGGACCGCCGATTTTTTGAACACTCACTCCTTTGTTCATTTTCACTTCAACCATAAGATGGGGTGGTGGTGGAGGAACATGAATACAATAAACACGAGAGGGAACGAGTAGGAAGTGATCAGTGTAAGTGCCAGCCATAGATAGAGGCACAGCAAATCCAGTGATGGTAATATCCTTATTTTGATTTAATTTCTCAGCAAGAAAACTCGGCAGAATTTGGTTTTTATAATCGTAGCTCTTGAGCTCTCGCCAACTTACAGATTGACTCCCATCATCGACGGCTGACACAGAATCGTCATACTGACCATGAAAAACATAATAAGGAAACCAGATGCCAAGGGCTATCAGGGCACACCCTAAGGTAGCATGAATAATTTTCTGACCCATTCTCTCATCCTTATGATGAATAGGTTATAACGATGATAGGCTCTCAGAGAGACTTTTCCTGTAAGCTAAACAAGCTGGTATAATGCCAGCTATTAAGCCTAACACAAGAGTTACAGCAACGAGCTTTGGGTGTAATGTCACGAGATCTGCGAGTTTCAGATAAATCCCCCACTCCTCAGAGAGGAAACTGCTCATCATATAAAGAGATAACGTACTTAAACACCAGGCAACCAGTAGTGCCATCACCAACATGATTATAGATTCGAGTAACAGTAATTGTGCGACAAACCAAGGACTTGCTCCCAAGGATCTGAGCACTGATATTTCCTGAGATCGGTTAATAAGACTAGCAAGCATAGAACAAATCATACCCACTAAGGTACACAAAATCACCAGAAATGATATCAATAAAAGAATTGTTTCTGCGACCTGA
Organism: Pseudomonadota bacterium; assembly: GCA_026710525.1. GTDB lineage: Bacteria > Bdellovibrionota_B > Oligoflexia > Oligoflexales > Bin106 > Bin106. The sequence continues at coordinate 457 of JAPOQT010000144.1, read as the reverse complement.
ATAATCTGCCAAAAATCCATCAATGCAATCCCAGGTAATATGGCGCGGTAGCCAGGAATTTTCCCTATTTGAGATTGAAGTTCAAAAATCTTCATTTTAGATTTTACGATCACCAGCAGATTCGACACTTGCTTTGGTTTTATATCTGCTAATGATTGTGTTACCGGCTGCTGACCGCTATCACTAGCCGAAACCGGCTCAAGATTGGACCAGCCTGCATGGACCGCTTCCAAGCCCTCTAAGGAAATATGGAGTGATCTGTCGAGGGCAGTACCGGTTTTTTTTAAGATCCCAGTGACTTCAAACAGGACGTTGGTATGTTCTTCTAAAGATATTTTCTCAAGTCCATGGGATATGGTAAGTCGTTGCCCTAAATCATAAGATAACTCTTCCGCAATAGCCCCGCCTATAATCACTGTGTCCACTCGACTAACAAACGAATCAGCATGACCTTTAG
>JAPOQT010000143.1 GCA_026710525.1 Pseudomonadota bacterium | reverse complement strand
GTTGCTATTCACACTGTTGATATTTGCGTTTTGCGTATTTGCAGTCTGATCATAATTTGTCTCATTATCATAACCCTGATTGATCTGATTCGCGTCTTCAAGTAGTTTTTCCTCCGTTGACTGGCAACTGAGAGATAAACAAGCGAAGATAGCTAAACTGAAGCCATACCTGAACACATTGCTTAAGTTGTCTTGGGTGGTATTAGAGGTCATTACTTAATTGCCTATCAAATTACCTGGATTAAAGTCACCAACTATTATTGTAACCTGATTTTCCTAAACCACAGCAACACACTTTTTGCTTACTAAGCTCGAGAGGTGACTTCACTCATCTCCACTCGATCTTTGCCTCATTTGCCTCACTTTAGTTGTACCTTGTACTCCTTGAAAGTGAATCACAATATCCTTGATCATTTCGAGATTATCCTCATCTTTATCCAAAGAAATTTCCCTCACAACGATACTCTCTGATTTTATAGCAATGATTTTACCCTTGTTCTTGCCAAGATAATTTCCTGGCTCCACGATTGCCCCATCCACACCGGGTGCCGAAATCAAAGCTCTCGCCATATCATGGCTTTTCCAAATACCAATAATATTCACATTTTCTTCGATATTATCAATGTTTTGTAACTTATTAAGATCTGCTTCTTTTTTAAACTTACTACTATCAATAGGTGTCATGGTGGTTGAAAAAGTTTTATTAAAGTGGGCTATCGAAACATGGGGAATAAAGGGGTCCTTATCCTTCATAATGGCAAATTGGTACGTCATGTCACTGATCTGAACTGGGTCCTTGGGTACACTAAGTTTCTCATCCACAACACCAATCTCTACCATTGCGTCTTCTTCTGACGACACATCTTCATAGTCATCTTCATAGTCATCTTCATAGTCATCATAATCTTCTTCGTTATACTCGTTATCATCCTGGGCGTAGCTATAATTAACGAGTAACCCCATTGGTAACAGAAGTAGGCTCAACAAGACCGTCAGAATCTTCATATAACTTCCCTTTTGATAGCCCCTCAACTATGAAGAGCGAAATAATACCATGGTTGACTTAGATTCCACTTGGTAGCTAGCCCTTGCTGCCGCTAACTTCCGCTCAAAACTATCGTAACTCTCATTCTCATCCTCTTGAGTGTCATCACCCTCAACGACTATTTCTGTTTGGGTCATAGAAATATTGCGAATATGAACCATGGTCTCAAGCTGGGCAAGAAAACTATAAAACCGACCACAGTCTTCATAAGTCCCCGTAATAGTGAGATCAATGGGAATTTCATAATACTGATAGTCACCACCTTGAACATTCTCATCTTGAGGCGATATCGTATCTACTTTGATCCCACTGTACTCAGCAAATCTGGAAATATCTTTGAGAATTTTATCAATAAAAAACTCAGTGGGAAGAGAGTTTTTAGCCTGCTCAAATTTTTGCTCTAAAAGATCAAGTTCCGCCTCTAAGTCACTCTCTGTTTTCCCTGATTCAAGAGTCTTCTGACTCCTATCAAGTTCATTATTAGAACTCTCAAGACTCGTTTGCAATCCATCAAGTTCGTCTTTTGCTAACTGGTACTTCTCCCCTAGAAGCATGGTCCAAATAATGAAGCTAGACAAAACAACAGCCCCTAAAATGCGCACCGGTATCGGCAGTGACTTATAACGCTCTAATAATTCTTCCATTGGTGAAACTTCCTTGTTAAGTGACTCTCGCCAGTGCAACGTTTATAAGGCTGAACGCTCGACATAATTAAATTCTATTCTAAATCCTAAGACATCCAGAGACTGATCGATACCTGGTATCGAAAAGTTATCCCCAGTAATATCTCCGATAGAAATATCTTCAAAATAAATTCGGGACCTTAAGTCTCTATTTTGATTCACTGAGCCCTGGGTACTTCTTAAGGCCACAATGAAATCAGCAAGGGCATTAGCTTGGTGCATATGACCTGTGATGGTAACTCTCTTACTATCAGAATTAATCTCAAGGTCTTTGTACCACATACCCTCTGGTTTGAGTGAGCTCATAGCTTCCAACAATATCACCCCTTCGAATCTAGCGAATTCTGACACACTCACCCGATTAGCTGCGTCTATTTTTGACTCCATGGCGGCAATATCTTCTTTAATAGATTCTAAGGCGTCTACTTCGTCTTTAATATTGTCGATACTCTGTTTATTTTCACTGATTTTTACATTAATACTCTCAATATCACGACGAATATGAGCGGTTTGCTTACTCGAAAAAGCGTTAAGCATTATGACAACCATAACGATACTCGCGATCTCAATAACAAACCAAAATTTATTCTCAAGTTCCTCATAAGGAACCAAGTTAATATTAATATCAGCCATCAACCTTCTCCTGCATCTAATCTCCCACCCGACGGATAGCTAAACCTGAAGACACACCAAAAAATGAACCCATTTCTTCAAGATCTCTCCGCTGTGAGCGAGATATCTTAGGAACAATGCGTCTAAATGGATTAAACCGACTCGCATTCACTTGCAATTTGGTGGAAATGGTATCAACAAGTCCTGGGATTTTACTACCCCCACCAACAAGAAATATTGACTGTAATTTCATGTCACCTAAACTGAGTCCAATACTGCTACGATTAAAGTAATCTATCGATAGGGATACTTCGGTGACGAATGATTCATGAGCTTTGATCAGTGATTGTGCGACCTGAGGAGGAATATTACCACTCTGTGCTAGGTTAGCTTTTAAACTTTCAGCACGCTCCTGCTCGATACCAAGATCATTCGCTAAGCATGACGTGTAATAATCACCACCAATATTAAAGGTTCGAGCAAAAGCAAACTGATTATTAACAAAACAAATAAGATTCGAACTCGACGCGCCAATATCGATGACCATATTCATACCGGATAGATTTTCATAATTATGTAAGAAGGCATTAGATACGGAAGTGATCGATGAATCAATCACTCCTGCTTTAATACCAGCACCATGAATCACCGATAAATATGACTCAATAACATCTATCTTGATGGCACAAAAAACCACAGCTGTTTTACCAACAGCATCAGTACCCAGGACTGAATAACCCCACTGGAGCTCATCAAAATTACTCAAAGCTTGGTCAGCCTGCTGACCAACACGCTCACCGAGATCACCAGCACCTGAAACATCATCGATCTCAAAGCGTCGTACGATTGTGGCACCACTACCAATGGATAAAGAGCATCGTTTAATTCTTGAAATCAGCTTTGATCGACTACACAGGACCTTAAAAATCTTCGACAGCTCAGCCGCATCACTAATTTCGCCACGTTCAATGATACCCCTTGGGATAGACTCCACCATTGGTTGTGATATAAGATGGTATTTGTTATTGTTCTGACACTGATACTCTAACACCTTAATACATGATGACCCAATATCAACAGCCACCAAATCCTTTTTGTAAAACATTTCACACCGCCATTTCTCAGCTATTTCCTTCGAAATTTCCCTAATATCTGCCAGGAACTTCTGTCAAAGCACCGGGATGAATTCTCCAGAATCTCTTAGTTCCATTGTTACACATATATGATCTTTACCTTACTAGGTAATTCATGTTATAGTGACGGCTTTAATCAGAAATCTTTAACAGATTTCCCCACGAGTTACGGTAAGTTGATTAATATGGTTTCATTTTTAAGAAAGGTCCTATGCTACAGCTATTTTTACGTCACCAGAAACATAGTTGTTTGGTTGTGAGTTTCGTGATTTGTTTATTAGCTATTTTACTCATCTCTGCCTCATCGCCTAATAACGGACTTTGGGGATCACAACTCAGATGCAACACTATTTATCCCTCCACATACGAAGTATCTCGCCATGTCCTAAAAAAAATTCTCACAAGAGCTAACGCATCACCAGAGACCATCAATACTCAGGCCATGGAAATAGCTCGTGGCACTCATCAAATGCTACGGAATATGATCAGAGATCCTGAATTTTTTATTCTGCCTGTTGCGTTTTTCGCGATGCTCAAAGACTATGAATCAGAAGGCCATGTGGATACTTGGGGGGTGTATGACTTTGCCTTTGTCAGCCCTTATTGCTATTCAGGCCGATGCTCAGGTTATTTTCAGGTGGATGTTGATTTGATGGATCAGTGGAATCTTCATCATATTTGTGGTCAATCTGGACTCGATGTTTTAGGTATAACGGGTGGCCCTGACTATTGTGCTTTTTTGTTTTGGATGCTCTCTGGTGATGGCTATCGGTGTAAACAATTTGACTACCGTGGTGACGCCTGTCTTGGTCATGATTTTGCCTGGGACACTGAAACATTTGCTCGAGGTTACCAGGTTTACGGCCAAGCTCCCCAGTGGGGTGATAGATCTTGGGCTAAAATGTACTCTGGCTTCTATGGGAGTGACGATTTTGTTACCGGCTACGAACAATGCTCCATTGATTATTTTGTCAAACATTATCAGAACGCTGTGCTGGCTTTACCAGCCGAACAACAAAATAACCGTGACACTTTGAAAAAAATGGCTTTGGATAAGTTTGTTGAAGATATTGGCCTTGTTCTAGAATAGCCGTAACTTTAGAAGGCAAAGGAAGCTGCGCTCATAACGTTTTTAATGTCGTTATCAGTAAACTGAAAGCCACCTCCTAAGAAAGGTCTTACAGCCAACCAGAGCTCTTCATTAGGTGCAGCATAACGGGTCATATCAGCTAGCCCTAGGGAAGCAAAAATGTGATTATTAAGGTAGATGGTGGAGTATAGCTTCATCCGGGCAAATTGACGCATCGATGATTCACCAACAAAATTAAATGCTTCACCCGAGAAGCGCAGCCGATCACTCAGTAAAAACAGATCTACTGCTAAACCACCACTGCCTTCAAACAAACCAAATCGAAAAGCTATTTGATGCCAGCGCTGAGCAATTTGGGCACTAAAACGGACTGCCGGATCATCATTTATGACTTGTTCTGTTGTATTAACTTGCTCACGATCTTCTTCACTAACTTTCGTAATCACTTCTTTTTTCTCAATTTGTGCTACTGGATAACTCGTCACACCAAGGAGGTAGGTCCTACTGGGATTAAAGCTGAGCATCGAATAAAAATAATGCTGAATAGCCGTATCACTGGTTAACTCACTTTGATACTTTAAATCCACCGTGAGTTGCCGAGCAGGACTAATCATCGCTTTTACATCAGCAGATATTTGGGCAATATCAGCAATCAACTCATCATCATAAATAAGCCGAC
>JAPOQT010000142.1 GCA_026710525.1 Pseudomonadota bacterium | reverse complement strand
TTTTCGAAGCAGCGATTTTCAGGACTTGTTTACCCATAAGATCTGTTTGGTAAATTTCACCAACACCATCTCGGTCTGAGATAAAATAAATCATATTGTCGTCATAGACTACTTGACCAATATTGCCCATAGAATCAGTGAGAATTTTCTGAAAACTTTGACTTCCTTCTGGTCGGGTCCATATTTCACCGACGAGACCGCCACGGTATCCTTTCCAAAATGCCAGATCAAGGAGTTTTCGGCCGACGACAGTGCCGTATTTGTTTTGGTGCATATAGCTACCAAATCCGTACTTATATTCGGCTGACTCATGACCGGTCGTCGAGATTTGGTATAAAGTCCTGCTGGCGTATTCTCCAGATCCAGAGTGGACCAGAATATTTTGATTATCAGCCCACCCACAAAGTTTAGCGTCTCCTTTAAAGGTGAGTCGTTCAGAAATACCACCATGACTTGGAATGAGATAGATATCTCTTTCCCCTGATTCAGTGCTTTCATAGGCAATATGTTTTTCATCTGGAGAAATTTTTGGTTGTGAAATTAATCCTGAAGTTGTGGTTAAGCGATGGGCTGGAAGCACTTCGGGAGTTTTTAAAATTTTGTAAAAGCTCTGAGTCATATTGACTCGCCATATGTCATCGTCACTCACGAAAACAAAAAAGTTCTGACCAAGGTGTGGATCTCGACAGTAAACGCTAGGCATAATGATAACTTTCTGTGCGGTGGTTAATAATCAGTTATGAGACATAATAAGGAAACTCAGAACAGCAGCCAAAAATCATTATGTGACTCATGGCAGGTGATGAGCTTAGCAAGTAATCTAAAATAGCAGAATGAAAAATAAAACAATCAAAAAAAATAAGAATAAGAAAAATACTTCACTATTGACTTCGGCTCTGGTTATTTTCAGCCCCTCTTCTCCCTGATTATTTATCATATAGCGGGTGATCTTGATCCAGACAGTAGAGCTTATAAAGTCGTATAATTATCTGACTTTCCACCTAACGATGTGACGTCTATTATTATTATTGTCCAGTTGATCAACACACGGCTATGAGATGCTAGCTTGCTTGAATGACTATGTCATGCTCTTTTTTATCACAGCTTCCTAATATCACATAAATATATGAGATTACTAAGTAAAATAGATATGACGTCTCAGTACTATGTCTTGTGGCTAGTTGGGTTCAAATCACATGATTGGGATGTTGTCACTGACCCTGTACCAAGAGATATAAAAACTTAAGCGCAGAAAAAATACTGACTAAGGGCTGCAAAGGAGCAATCAGAATCATAATGGTCACGGCCACAAAAAGAATAAAGGAAAATATAAGCATCCATGAAAAAGTAATGGTCCTTGTTAGCTTAGAGTATCCTTTACCTATGGTAAACCATCCAAAAATCACGGGCATCAGCAGAATACCTATGGCCAAAGGCAAATCAACTTTTCTTGTCATGATAAGGCTCAATCTTGATAAAACGATAAATTATTAGTGAATCTAAGTAGTGAGATATCGAAACTTTTCAATATATATTGAGATTTTTTTTTCAAGTCAGAAAGATTATTCATCGTTTTCTCTGGAATATTAGTAGTAGGACTAATGAGGAACTGATAGTACTCTTGATCATATTGTTTCATTGGCTCAAATAATCCCATTCTTCTTCTTGTACTGCAGTAGTTTTATGATAACGGTGATGAGCTTAGCAAGTAATTTAAAATAGCAGAATGAAAAATAAAACAATCAAAAAAATGAGAATAAGAAAAACTCATCACCATTTATCTGCGGGTTATTTTTAGTCTTTCGCTTATTGTTCATAATATATGCTGGTAATATTGATCCAGACTGTGCTCCTGATGAACTCGTACGAGCACTATGAACACAAGTGCGGAGGCAACTCGTGTAGCAAGGATAGGGGTGCTATTATTGGCCAAAAAAGCGTTATCTTACTATCAATGTAATATCTATGATTGCTGTCCTGTTAGTCAACACATAGCCATGAGATATTAACTTGCTTAAATGACTATATCGTGCTCTTTTTATCACAGTCACCTCTTCGTTATTAGCACGGGCCACAATCAATCATGGCAAAAATAGCCGTGGAATAGCTCGGTGAAAAATCTTGATGGCACCACTTTGGCTCAGGACTATCACTACTTACCCTTTTGAAAATCTCTGTACACTTTCGGGTAATGGCGAGACCCTTTGAAAGTAAACGAGTAATGAGTGAGTCGATCATAGTAACTATCTTTGGTGATATAGAATTTAATAGGTATGTTTCTCATGAAATTCTGATGGAGAATATGAGAGGATGGTGAGTCTAAACTAATGCGATCATGATAGTTATAGCCAATAAGGTTTTTTTCTCCTTGATCTGTTTTTATGTCGACAAGATATTTGACTTTCCTACTCTCCTTGACAAGATTATTGACGCTGTATTCATGTAAAAAGATGGTTATGTCATTTTTGCTATTGACCGAAAATCTAACATATAGCCTCGATTTTTCAGTGGCAGAGTTACTAAAATATCCTGTGATCAAATCTTGATAACTCATATATGATTTATCCGTCGGGTCACCAAACTTATCAATATAAAAATTAATTTTCCAATCCGGCTTGTTGCTTGTTTTTTCAATTTTTTCAAGGTTTGGTTGAGTCGTAGTATTTTTTGCTGTGGAGTTGATAGATTTTGTCGGTGGATCTTTTGGGCCACTATATGAGCCTATGCTTATTGCTGCCATAATCAGAACGAATTTGATTATGGCAGAAGCATAAACGACAGATACATACATCCATATAAAAGTTATGGTCCTTGCCAGGTTAGAATATCCTTCACGTAAGGTAAACCAGCCAAAAATCACTGGCATCAGTAGAATACCGATGGCCAGAAGCAAATCAACTTTTCTTGTCATAATCACGGCTCAATTATGATCAGGTGATAAATTATTACTATGAATTAGTGGGGCGCAGCAATTTAAATATCGATATTTCTCAATATATATTGAGATTTTTTTTCAAGTCAGATAGGGTCATTCGCTGATCTCATATCTCGATGCTCAAGGTGTTTATCAGATTTTTTATCATTTTATGTGCGCAACTGATCTAGGGATCCTTAGTCTAAGAGGGTATTTCTTAATGACAATGTGTGGCAGTAAAACGCCTGAGAACAGGCACCTCATAACCAAATTGCTGCTGATAATAGGGCAACTGTGTGCCATATCACCTCGGAATTTAGCCGTTGTTTTTTATGTTGATGATTTATTTATTTTATGATCACCAAGATAAAAAGGTCTTTTTAAGTTAAATATTAGTCATGATCAATCCGTTAAACCAACCGCGCGGTTGAGTGAGAGCTGCTGGTAGCATGAATTCGTATATCACTAGGACAGTGGTGTGAGTATCAAAAAAATATTGCCAAGAAGCAAAGTGGTCGCCATTTGCTGTTTTAGTTTTATGGTGATGAGCTGTAAGCAGGTATCTCCTTCGGTGGCAGATGGAGATGAGGGAAATGGTGAAGTGAATGTCATAGGCATGACCGATGCTTATCGTTCTGGACACTATCTTTATACACTGCAATCACATGGCGAGGCTATAAAATTTAGCCGTAAATGTTTAGCTGATGTTGCCGTGAAGCCGGAGGATATTGATGAAGATTACGCTATTTGGCGACGTGAATTTCAATATGAAGACGGTTCGTATTTATCACAGCTGGATGCTTACAAGAAATGTGTATTTGCCTCAGCATCACCGAAAGCCCTATTTATCTGTGTCTTGGTTGTTGGCTGTGTTTATGAATTTGATAATAACCTCGATGAAGTAACACAAGGAGCTGTTCATGAAAATTGTATTAAAGAAGGTGAAAAGTTTAAATCTGTTAGGATAAAGAAAAGTAACGGTAAGTTTACTGGCGAGTATAAGAATCAGCACCCAGAAGCCCGAATTGGATTCTATTTTGATAATCCAACAGCTTTATGTGATGGGATGGTGGATAAAAAGAATGAAAAACAACATGCTGACTTAAAGTGGGATGAGTGAATAAAGAGAGGGCGACCTCAGCCCTCGTATGTGGCACCACTTAGATTTGCCCTAAGGTTATTTAATTAGCGGTTGAGACCTGTGAAGAGCTAGGTTTGGTGGTGTTCCCAAGAATATCAAGTAAAGTATGAGCACATGTGACCAAAGACGTTCCAGGGCCGAAAATAGCTTGGCAGCCGAGCTTCGTTAGCTCTTCGTAATCATCTTCAGGTATTACGCCACCAGCAATCATGCGAATATGACTACCTCCCATGCTATCAAGGTGTTTTTTGAGGTCGGCAACTAAGGTCAGATGACCACCAGCCTGTGAAGATACCCCAATAATATGGCAGTCGTTTTCTAGGGCTTGTTTAGCCGCCTCCTTGGGCCTAGCAAACAAGGTCCCCATATCAACATCAAAACCAAGGTCCGATAACCCGGTAGCCACTACCTTGATTCCTCGATCATGACCATCTTGCCCCAATTTAACGAGAAGAATACGTGGCCGTCTTCCTAGTGTGTCACTTAAAGAATTCACCCGAGCGGATACTTCTTCAAGTTCTTGTTTATCACTGTATGTTTTAAAATACACAGAACTCACCGCAGTTAATGAAGGCTCAAAACGACCAAAAACCTTTTCAAGAGCAAAGCTACATTCACCAATGGTTGCTCGATGACGGATGGCATTAATAACAGGCGGTACCAGATTTTTCTTCGGATCTTGAGCAGTTTGTTCGATTTCATAAAGACTCTTGGTTACGAGGTCCTGATCTCGTGATGCTTTTACTCTTTGTAGGCTTTCGAATTGTTCTCTCTTGATTTTTTCAAGATTTACCTTGAGAATATTGAGATTTTTTTCTGACTTTATATCGTGACCATGAACATAATGATTGACGCCAATCAGTTTATCTTCCTTGGAGTCAAGGCGGGCTTGTTTAGCTGCAGAAGCTTCTTCAATTTTTGCCTTAATCATGCCGCTATCCATTCCCTGCATCATACCACCTTCTGCCGTCACCTCCTCAATGAGAGCACGCGCTTTTGCGTAGACTTCTGCCGTGAGAGACTCAACGGCATAGCTCCCAGCTAGGGGGTCAATAGTATGACAAATATCTGTTTCATGTTGCAAAATCAGCTGAGTATTACGAGCAAGTTTTGCTGAAAATGGCGTTGGTAGAGCTATCGCTTCATCAAAGGCATTCGTATGGAGTGATTGTGTGCCACCAAGGACTCCAGCCATAGCTTCGATGGTGGTGCGAATAATATTATTGTATGGCTCCTGGGCTGTTAGTGAGTAACCACTCGTTTGACAGTGCATGCGTAATAGAGATGATTTAGGATTTTTGGGTTTAAACGGTTGGATGAGCTCATACCAGAGCTTGCGTGCGGCTCTTAGTTTGGCTATTTCCATAAAAAAATTCATACCGATGCCAAAGAAAAAGGACAACCGAGGAGCAAAATCATCAATAGCTAAGCCGGCGTCTAAGGCACTATTAATATATTCAAGGCCATTGGCTAATGTATAAGCTAGTTCTGTTACGCTGTCGGCTCCTGCTTCTTGCATATGATAGCCAGAGATAGAGATGCCATTAAACAAAGGTAGATGTTTGGAGGTGTAAGCTAAAATCTGGGCAACAATTCTCATAGAGGGTTTGGGTGGGTAAATAAATGTGTTTCTGACAAGATATTCTTTGAGGATGTCGTTTTGCATCGTGCCTCTCAGCTGATGCTTAGCCACACCCTGTTCTTCAGCAGCCACAATGTAACAAGCCAGAATAGGTAATACGGCACCACTCATAGTCATTGACACACTCATACGGTCCAGAGGAATCCCATCAAATAAAACTTTCATATCCTCAACACTATCAATAGCTACTCCAGCTTTACCAACATCAGCTTCGGCCATCGGGTGGTCAGAGTCGTAGCCTCGATGGGTGGGTAAGTCAAACGCAACACTGAGTCCTTTTTGCCCTTCAGAGAGGTTCTGCTTATAAAACTTGTTCGATTCTCGTGCCGAAGAAAAGCCAGCATATTGCCTAATGGTCCATGGTCTTCCTCGGTACATGGTGGCCCTGGGACCTCTAGTATAGGGAGCTGTGCCAGGTAAGCTTGGTGTATAATCGTGCTTTTTTAGATCTGCTGCTGTGTAAAGAGGCTGATAAACAATACCTTCAGGCGAGGTAATGGCTAAACTCTCCACCGACCTGTTTTTTAACTCTTTTTTGGCTACGTCTTGCCATTTTTTCATGGCATCGTTATTTTGATGAATCGACATAGGGATAGGTGTTCTCCTGTGTTAGCTTAATGGGATGATATTCGTTATTCACATGTTACAGTACATTATATAGTAATGGGAGATGATGATGTTGACCTGCTATTTCAGCACATCTCAAGTTAATGGTGGCTAGCAGTTTACAGTCATATTTGCATCAGGCTGAAATATTTGATAAAACGTTTCTGTCCCAGACTCTATCGTCCAACGGTTGTCTTGATATAGTCACGATTCGATGGGGGGTAGGGTGAGTTAGATTGAGTTAACCTGAAAAATATTACGTCAGAGGTATTAACGAAGCATGGATTCTTATTTTGTTTGGGACGTTTCCCGTATTATCTTCTCTATTCCTCTCGGACCTTTAGAGTTTCCGATTCGCTGGTATAGTCTCATGTTTATCTGTGCTTTTATTGCCGGTATTGTTATTGTGGGCTCAATGTTTGCGAGAGAAAACAAATCATCACGCGCTTTTGAAATGCTCCCGACATATGTGATTATAGCGACTATTTTGGGTGCTCGTCTTGGCCATATTTTTTTTTACAACCCGACAATTTATCTCACTGATCCTATCAAAATATTTAAAGTGTGGGAAGGTGGTCTAGCATCCCATGGCGGTTATTTATTTGTCATTATTGCCCTTATTCTGTTTGCGAAGCGTTATTCTAAGGAAATAAGTT
>JAPOQT010000141.1 GCA_026710525.1 Pseudomonadota bacterium | reverse complement strand
TTTTTTTTATTTACAACCCCAAAAAAAAGCTAAAAAAGCCACGATAAACCAAAAAATCGACTTGTCTTTGCGAGAAACATTCATCGAATGACACTACTCGTCCTGCTCATCATCCTAACATTGAGAGACATATTCACCATAGATAAAAAACAAGGATATGTTTATAATTTTAGTATAAATTAAATATTAAAACAAAATATTTGTAAACTCTTCCCAATTTCTTCCGAATCCCTAGTAGAATTTTTGGGAGTATATAGATCATATGAGTAAGCAACTACTCGAATATCTTCATAGGAAGTCTGGATTATCCAAAGGGGAAATTCAGAAAGCTTCAAATTGGGCCACAGCCAACGGCTCAACCATAAACTATGCTTTCGAAAAACTGAAACTCCTTGATAAGAAAGCTATCTTAAAACACTTTTCCAATTATTACAACACAAAGGTTGTGATCATTCAGCAAATTACTATCGATAGTAAAGTACTGGACAAGATTCCTCGTTCTCTGGCGAAAAAAGAACTCATCATTCCTATAGATTTTAGTGGCAAGCACTTAGTTGTCGCGATGGCAGATCCATCGAAAATCGAAGTCCTTGACTCCATCAGATTTCAAACGGGGATTTTTTGTCGGAGCATCTTTGCTCTCGAGTCAGATATTCGTCTAGCGCATCAATTTTATTACAAAAGCAGAATCGAAGTCGGTAAGATCTCTGAAAGAGAGAAAACGAGTCATAATAAAAGATTTCAACAAGAAAGACTAATTGTCACCGACGAAGGCAAAAAATCTGATGGCCCTGTCATTAAACTCGTTAATGATGCCATTCTCAGCTGTATCCAAAATAATGCCTCTGATATCCATTTTGAGGCCTATGAAAAACATCTTCGAGTGCGGATCAGAACAGATGGCATGCTCCAAGAAATTGTTAAGCCTCCTCTTGCCATGAGAGAAGGCTTGATTTCGCGGATCAAAATTATGTCAGGGCTTGATATTGCTGAAACCAGACTACCCCAAGATGGGTCACTCACTATTCAAGTCGGCAAAAAAGAAGTCGCGTTTCGAGTTAACTCAGCGCCCTGCATCAATGGAGAAAAAATTGTGATGAGGATTTTGGATAACTCACAGCTAGCTTCAGATATTCGAGAACTTGGCTTTGAAGAAAAACAATTCCAACAGTTTAACCGCGTTCTTAGTTATTCCAGTGGCATGATTCTTGTGACCGGACCAACCGGGAGCGGTAAGACAACCACACTTTATTCTGCTTTATCAAAACTCAACGAAGAATCAGTGAACATTATGACCGCTGAAGATCCTGTGGAATTTTTATTACCTAATGTTAATCAAGTGGCTGTTAAACCAAGTATTGGTTTAACGTTTTCCGCAGCCTTAAGAGCTTTTTTACGACAAGACCCTGACATTATCATGGTCGGTGAGATACGTGATATTGAAACTGCAGATATTGCCATCAAAGCGTCACTAACAGGGCATGTTGTCCTCTCAACAGTACACACAAATTCAGCACCAGCCACTATCACCAGACTCATGAATATGGGCGTACCTTCTTATAACATTACAGGAGCCATACGCTGTGTCATGGCGCAACGACTACTAAGAAGGCTTTGTAAATATTGCAAGGTTATCGATGAGTCAGTCGATTCCTCCACTCTCATGGCCTTGGGCATGCCTAAGAAGTACGCTTCAAAAATCAAAGTTTATCGAGAACAAGGATGTCCGAGTTGTAGTGGCAGTGGTGTCTCTGGCAGGGTAGCGATTTATGAAATACTTGAGCTAACCGATGCTATTAAGACGTTAATCATTGCGGAGGCGAGCACCACTGAAATCAAAAAAGCGGCTATGGCTACAGGCATGAAAACCTTGAGACAAAGTGCCATTACCAAGATGGCTCAAGGTTTATGCTCGTTAGGAGAGGTTTTGAGGGTGACTGATGCAGATGCTGCTAAAGAGTCTGACTCGACTAAGAAAAACAAGGTCAGCAAAAACAATGACACATCAAAACAGGCCAATTTAAAAGCGAGTTAATCAATGCTTATCAACTACCTCAGACATGTTTCGCATAAGATGCCACTGAAAGGAGCGACGTTATGGCAACAGAATTAGATTTTACCACCCATAATCTTTTAAAAACTCTCGTCCAGCAAAAGGGTAGTGATCTGCATATTAGTGCCAATAGTCCGCCAAGAATTAGGGTTAATGGTCGATTACTGTCTCTCAATACCAAAAAACTCACCGGAGAGCACTCCAGAAAATTATGCTACTCTGTCTTGAATGAGTTCCAACAAAAAGAATTAGAGAAAAACAAGGAACTCGATTTAGCCTTTACCCTAAAAGGTATTGGTCGTTTTCGGGCTAATGTTTTTCACTACAAAGGCCTGGTTGGTGCTGCCATTAGGGCTATCCCTGAATCTGCTCCTGATTTTAAAGAACTTGGATTACCGAAAGCCATTCATAAATTTTCTAAACTTCATAACGGCCTTATTTTGATTTGTGGTGCCACAGGCTCTGGTAAATCCACTACCTTAGCATCCCTGATTAACGAGGTGAATAAAAACAAACAGGGTACGATTTTCACCATCGAAGATCCTATTGAGTATATCCACCATCATAAGAATTGTTTAGTCATCCAAAGGGAGCTCCATAAAGACACCCATTCTTTTAATAACGCCCTAAGGGCTGTACTCCGCCAAGACCCAGACGTTATTTTGGTGGGTGAGATGCGAGATCTCGAAACCATTCAACTCACCCTGACTGCGGCTGAAACAGGCCATTTAGTTTTTGCCACTCTCCACACGAATAATGCCGTCAGCACCATCAACAGAATTATCGATTCATTCCCGTCTGGTCAGCAGTCTCAGGTCCGTTCCCAACTAGCATTAGTTCTTTCTGGGGTTGTTAACCAAACACTGATTCCATCTCTCAAAGGGGGCCGAGTTCTTGGTCTTGAAATACTCATCCCTAATGTAGCTATTAGGAATCTTATTCGTGAAGATAAGTTACATATGGTTTACAGTAGTATGCAAACCGATCAAGAAAACACCGGCATGATGACCTATAACCAATCCCTATTAACCTTACTTAAAACAGGACATATTAACCGAATACAGGCGATGCAACTCACATCTTCCACTGACGAACTCGAAACCATGATTAAAAGAAGTGGCATTGCTGCTTAAGTTCTCAAATCAAGTATCCGCTAGGATAATAAAATGGGTAAATCAGGGCTAACATAGAGCTTGATAAAAACGAGAGGCTGGTCATTATGCAAAAATTTAAATATACCGCGCTGAACTCCCAAAGAAAAAAAGTATCAGGCTTTTGTCTAGCACGAAACCATAATCATGCCATGTCTAAATTACGGGCTAAAAGATGGCGCCCTCTAAAAATGACTCTTGTATCTACCAGCGCAGAGGATGATACTATTGAGAAAAAACCTATTATTGGCGACTTACTATATAAGGATGGGTCAGGCAAAATTCAAGTTGGCATTGGCCAAGATGCACCAAAAACGAAAGATATACTACGTTTTACTGGACAGCTTGGTACACTCCTAGCTGCTGGTGTGCCCATGATTCATTCCATTGAAATTTTAGCTGAGCAACAATCATCGAAGAAATTTTCAGAAGAGCTGAAAATCATTCAACGCGCCATGGAAAAAGGGGCTAGCCTATCAGATGCACTATCAAAAATTCCCGGACGCTTTGATCCCCTTTATGTCGCTATTATTGCTTCAGGAGAAGCCACCGGTAATCTTGATAAAGCACTCCGCTATATTGTGACTTATATGGAAAGAAATCAAAAGTTACTGGACCAATTAAAGTCAGCTTTGGTTTATCCGGCTATTGTTCTTTCAATTGCTGGTTTTATCGTTTGGTTCCTGCTCAGT
>JAPOQT010000140.1 GCA_026710525.1 Pseudomonadota bacterium | reverse complement strand
GGGGTACGTTCGTGAAGAAGAAAGGGACGGAATTGGTCAGTGTGCTGACTATCTTTTGAATCGTGAAGGTATTGAGACCGTTGTTGTTTATGGCATTGTTGGTGATGCATGGATTGACGGGTCGCTGCGCACAAAATCCCATACCCTTGACCCTGATCGCTGGTTAAAAGATGTTTTTGGTCATGATAAAGAAGGTCAGTGGTATGGTGGTGGCCGTAAGGATAAAGGTGGTTTTCAGATTCCTCTCGGTGTGTTTTCCAAATGTTCTGATACCGAAATTCTTTGGGTGTTAGTAAAAAAGACCCTCGATGACCTATTTTATGAAAAAATCGGCGTGCTGAATAAGGCGCGCAGGAAAAACGATTTACCCTCTCAAGGCTAATGGAAGTCTGGTAGTACGGACTGATCCCTGCTTTTTTTTAGCCAACCCTTGTTTTAAATCTTGACTTGTATTTTTCTTTACTCACGCTAAACTTAACTCATCGTTTTTGGTGGCTACCTTGGCGAGTAGTATTTCAGTCATGATCATAAAGCCACCTGAAGCATAGGTATTTACTTTAAAGAGGGGTTAGTCGTTGTGTCGGCCATAATACATCATCCTATCTGCTTAGGTTTCTTACTCGTATGGTTACTTGCGCTTTACAGCTGTGCTCCTCCGCCAACTGATTTCAGAAAGATCATCAATCAGGGTGAGAAAGATAGGGGCTCAGCTGAGGACAAAACAACAGAACCGAAAGGAGAAGAACGCCCATCTCAAGGAGATACAACCGAACCAGAACCCGAGATCACCTACGAGTCCCTCGATAGCTCTGGCCACTGTTCCCATGCCGATGGCCTGCGTGACGACTCGGTGCCCCCAGAAAAAACATGTTTTTTTCTTGAGTTAACGCCGGTGCCATCCGAACTCACTGCTGAAGAAACCGAACAACAGCAACCTGTGGAAAAGTTCTTTGTTGCGCGCGTCCCATCCCCTGAGCAAAGTGATAGCTACTCGGTGGTGATTTTACAAAACCCTGACAATTTATTATCAGAGTCTGGTTATGAATACCAATTTAGCGAGGAAGATAACCCAGGTGACTGGCAGCCGCTGGCAATAGATGGCAGAACGATCATTCTGCCAAACACTCAGGAGGACTTGAGCCCTGAGGTGATTCGTTATCTGTCGATTCGTAAAATCAACAGCACTATTGATAGCTTGGTTGATAGTTCGGAACCATCACCCACTGTGGTCAACAGCTTGGCAAGTGCTCAATTTTCTGTAGATTCAGAGGGTTTACTCACCCTGGTACAGCCGCCACTTTCTGGAACAATCACCTCGGAAGAAACTATTCTCACCCCAACATCGGAGACTGAGCCACCAGCTGAAGTGATCGTTGAACAAGATCAAGAAGAAGACCTCGACTCAGTGGTGACGATCCAACCTGGTGATGAAGAGCTTAATGATTCCCCTGATGATGTTGAATTACTAGATGAACAGTTACCGGAAATTATCCATCCTGCTTTTGCATTTTCTGTCCGTAGTGGTATTGGAAAGATTACCATTCTTTGGGATGAGATCATGCCAACGGTACATGGTGATATTATTGATTTAGAGTACCGTCTCGACACCAACACAACCTGGAAATCCATGGGGTTAGTTGCTCCTTATGACATTCAAGATATTGAAAAAAGTCGTCTTTATCAGGTCCACTTAAGGGTGCGTTATCCTCAAGGAGTGAGTGAAGTTAGCACATTTAAAATCGCCACATTAGGTGATGATTATCTGGAACAGTTTTCATCAGTCACAGAAACTGTTGTTTTTTCCATAGCGCCAGAAGCAAATAGTGTGGTTGTTACCTGGCAAGGACCAAGATGGTTTGATGCTTCCAAAGTCAAGGATTACCAGTATCGCATCATGGAATCAAATGAAGACGCCTGGCTCTCCATGGGAACCTCAGGTACTTACGCCATTGAAAATTTAGAACCTAACACTACCTATGAAATTGAACTGCGGATTCTTTATCATGATGGTCCTGGTGATAAAACGGTCGCTCCCGTAACCACAAGTTCATCAACCACTGGTGGTTGGTAACAACCAGGATGAACCAATTAAGATCTTTATCATCACTGTTTTCTTTGCTCCAAGCTGACTCGAGTAAGGATCAAGGTACTGGCCGTCTCTTAAATCAAACCTTACTCTGTGGTTTGAGTAACCTTATTACTTATAGCCACCAAGATACTTCCCCCGTGTCTCATGCTGCTCAGGAAACAAGACAACAAGAGCAATTACGTGTTTTCCAGAATATCGCACAACAATATTTTCCTCCTGGCAGTGATCCTTATTACATGACCATAGCCATTCTCGCTGGTCATCAACAAGTGAAGTCAGTGCGGCCAAATCCTGCTGTTGGCTGTGTTTATGTTAAAGATCAGCAAATTATTGGTTGGGGACACACCGAGCCCGACGGTGGTGATCATGGCGAAGTAAGTGCTGCCTTTGATCATCGTCGTAACACGTTTAAGGATATTAGCGGCGCTACCGCCTATGTGATACTTGAACCTTGTTGTCATCGAGGTCCACAGTCCTGTACTGAGTTCCTCACAAACCGTCACGTACAAAGGGTGGTGATCTCTGCTGAGGACCCGGATATTAGAGTCTCGGGAGGTGGTATCAAGGCTCTTAGGGCAGCTGGTATTAGGGTTGACGTTGGTTTGTTAAACAAGGTAACT
>JAPOQT010000139.1 GCA_026710525.1 Pseudomonadota bacterium | reverse complement strand
CCTGTACCGCTCGCCACCGCCACGCCCACATCCATGTAGTTGTGGCTAACCAGATGGCCATCCTCAATGTATGCGTTAACCTTCGGAAATTTCCCTAAGGCCAGAACACTAGCTCGTAAGAAGAAACTCATAAACCCTAGCTTAACGTTGTGAGTGGATAAAAAAGTCTCCTTATATTTTTGTCTAATATTGATGATGGCACTCATATCCACTTCATTAAATGTGGTGAGCATCGCTGTTTGTTGGGTCGCATGGAGTAACCGTTCAGCAATACGTCGTCTCATCATCGACAGTGGTTGTTTTTCAGAGCGGCGCTCATCAGCATTGTTGTTAGTTGATTGTTTTGGTTGATGATGATGAGAGTCTGTGATGAGATCGAGCATATCTCCTTTGGTTAAGCGGCCCTCTTTACCCGATCCGGTGATACCCTGATCTTTTAATTGAGTGGCATCGATACCTGCTGCTGCTGCCATGACATCTACCGCTGGTCCGTGGTGGGAAAAACTTTGGGGTCTTGATGTTTGCTCCGTCGTCTGTTGATTGACCTCGGTTTTTTCCCCCTGTTGGGAAGGGTGTGTGTGCGGTGATTTCGTTTCTGAGGCAGACACTGGCTGGTTTGGCGTTGCGCTTTGGGGGGCTAACTTAGCAATAACCTGTCCTACTTGAACAATATCCTGCTCTTTGGCGATGAGTGTGATCACACCAGAGACTTCAGCCACAATTTCCATACTGGCTTTATCGGTTTCTAATTCGACCATTGGGTCATCTTGATTAACAAAATCGCCGTCTTTTACTAGCCATGAGCCGATCATGGCCTCTTTTACTGATTCACCAGCTTCGGGTACTTTTATTTCAATCATGAAAATCCTTAGGTTTTATCTTAGTGGGAAAAGGTTAAGAACCATATGAGTATAAAAAATAAAATTATCTGATTCAGTCTATCATAGACCAGGTTTATTGGGTGTTTCTTTGTTGCGAGTGAGGGCTAGACGTTGTTTTTGATAATGCCACCGGACTTTCATAAAAAAGATATGGGGTACTATAATCGCTAAACTCGAAGTACATCTTCTTTTCGCCTGGATCTTGGATATAATTAAAATTTAAATCCATGACACCATAGCCAAAACGATATGGCCTTGACTCACTACCGGAGGTGGCGGTAGCCGTGGATAGCTTATCAATATCAATAATACGGTACATGAGTTTTCCGTCGGAGAAAATATCAAGGACTCCTTGAGTGCCAGTCCAGTTGAGAATACCGCGCGAAATTTTATTTTGCTGCTCTTGGGTACAGCCTCCGAGCAACAGGATGATTATCATAGGTAAGATAGGTAGAAATTTATGGGATTTCACGATGATTCTCCTTGATAGATTGATGAATTAGGGTATGATGACACTTCCAAGACTCGAGAGTTGCTTTCCATCAGACGCTGGGTATGTTATAACATCGAAACTCACTCGAAAAAACCTGAGCCTATTTTATCATGTTAACGTCGTAAAAAAAGATTATAACCCGATGCTAGCAGAAATTTTTGGACATTTCGTTTATTTTTAGTTATGCTGGTCTTTTGTTGTTGTGTGTTGGCAAAATATTATGAAAAAGTTAGATGTTATTTTTTACTTGTTATATCTGATAAATGTGTCAATAATTGCTGCGGAGACTATGAGGGGTTGAAAAATTTTTGACTAGTGATTTCAATGTGGTATTGTGGTACGGTGTTTTGTCTGACATGGCGGTCAGTTGACGTTACTAGACTAGGTTAATATTAAGTTGAAGATATATGTGAATGTGTGTAACCTAGGTCTCATTAATTCTGTTTAGTTTATTTAGGTATCTATATTTACTTGGAGGAATCATGAAAAGAACGGAACTTGTTGCTGAACTAGCAAAGAAAACAGACTCGAGTAAAACACAGAGTGAGAAATTTCTCTCTGCGTTTATTGAGACTGTTTTTGAAAACATCGCATCGAAAGACGGGGTGAGACTTGTCGGGTTCGGTACGTTTAAAACCGCTGATCGCAGTGCTAGAACAGCTAGAAATCCACAGACAGGAGAGGAAATTAAGATTCCTGCTCGTAAAGTGCCTGTGTTTCGAGCGAGTAACAATCTTAAAGAAGCGTGTAAAAAAAAGAAAAAAAAATAGGTGACTTTTCTGGTCCCTAGCCTGCTTTTTTGGTCTCATTGATTAGGCTGAGAAAGCAGGTTTTTTTTGTCGTTTTTTTACACCAGTATGATCGTAATCTCTCAGGTTCCATGGCTGCATGGCACCGTTAATAGGGTGTGCTATGATTTATATTATGTATTCAATGTTTTTCAGTAACTGGCGGTGTCCTGATTAGTGAGGTCATGTTTGTCTTGTTTTTATCATTCTGGTTGGTTGGGTTATGTTTTAGGCGTATGGCTCTGTGTTGTTTTTTTTCATTCAATAGGTTACTCAAAGTCGAGACCTCTTCCATTACAAACGGGTGGTGTCGGTAGTGGTTATGTTTTTAGTGCGGTCACTGCCGAAGAGTGGGGCTCTGAGTTTATTTTGCAACTCGATATGGGTCGCATAGTTTTTGATGACTCAGTCAATAACACCCTTGAGAGTCAAAGGTTAAAGACGACATTAAAAAACGCCTATAGTTACCGACCAGACTCTCGGTTTTATATTGTGGCTGGACTAGATATTATTAGCTCTCGCTATCAAGAAAGTATGCGTCAATCATTTTGGACCTTGAATCGTCATAGTCTCATAGCTGATTATCGTTTTTCAACCAGTGTTGTTTTAGATAGAGACCAGCTGATACTAGCTGGTTCTGTGGGGCTTAACCTGTTAGGACCAACGGAGCGCTTACTCAAAAACAGGGAACAATTCTTTAAAACTGAGCAATCTTTTGGTTTGTATCCCACAAGCGCTATGAGTGTTGGGGTCAAGTTTCGTCATTTTATTATCCTTTCTCAAGTCTCTCTCCCTGGTTACAGCGAAAGTTTTATCACAGGGTCACATTCTCAAAATCCCAATCATGCTTCAGACAGCTCAGAGTCTCATCAAGGCACCATGAGTTATGACCATGAGATAGGCCAACCATTTGAGATGAGTTTGAACTTGCTAGCTGATATTGACTCTGAGTTCCAAGTGGCATCAACGTTAATGTATTCCCTGGCTGGTAGGGATTCTCGTCCTTATAATCAGTGGTCCCAACGTCAAGATGACACAGGTGAACGACTATTTGCTCTCAACTATCAACAAGGGGATGTCCCAAGTAGAATTGACCGAAACACTTGGTCTGTGAGTGGCGGTGTGCGCTATTTTGCGAGTCATGATTTATCAGTATCATTTGCTTTGTCTTACCAAAGTCCAGGTTATCTGCAACCTGATTTTGCTTCATTAGAGTTAGATAACCTTGGAGGTTACGAGACGAGTTTTGATGTTGAGTTCTTTTCCCATCGCTCTCTTAAATGGAGTGTTGGTGCTTTGTATCAGTATCCTCGTAAAGTGAGGATGAATTACCGTTATCTTAGCCAGTATGATGACCTATTAACCCATCAAAATATTCCCCTAGAAAAAAGTACTCGTGCCCTAGTAAGCCAAAAAAAATACGGCTTATTTTTGAGTCTCTCCTATGTGCCCCCACCTCCAGATGAAATTGTTGATGAGCCAGGATCAACCACACCATGACTTCTGTGTACCCGAAGATGCTTTCATGTTAAATGTCAGGGTTGTTCTACTCCTGTGACTTATATTTACCCACAAGACACACTATGAGAGAAATAGCCGTTAAAAAATATAGTAACATCATAAGCTCTATGTTGATGAAATATCAAAAAATTTTAAAATATACTCAAATAAACTTTAAAATTGTCGATCGATAATTCAGGTGTTTTTCTGACATATTATGAGGGTGCATGTCGTGTTCCATGTTTCTATAGAATCTTTGTTGCTTTTAGGTTTATGGCTGCAGAGAAAATGTTGTTCGTTAGGCTTGATGCTGATCATATTTGGGGGCATAGTATCCTGTTATCTGCCTGAGGGTTTTGACCAGCCCTTTTTGCAGCGAAGTAGTGGCGATCAAGAGCAACAGCAGAGTCCTGAGCCTCAGAAGACTGGTGCTGATGGCAATGTTGAATCTGAACCAAATAGTGATTCTGGTTCTGCTGATCCTCAGCAACTGACTCTTAATTCGAATCCAGCCATTATTATTAGCAAAAATCAGCCAGTCCGCATACTACTGTTGGGTGACTCTCTCACTTCAGGGTATTTACTGGCTAGTAAAGAAGAAGCATACCCCCACTTAACTGAGGTAATGCTCAAAGCTCAAGGCTACAATGTGGAAATGGATAATCGTAGTATAAAAGGGTTGAGAGCCGAAGGTGCTGTTGCAGAGCTAAGAAAATATTTCGCCGATGGAGCATCCAATGTTACTCATGTTTTCCTGGCCTTAGGAGCCAATAATGGTTTAGATATTCTCGAAAAAATGACAAATACCATGTTCTCTTATCGGGCTTCCCCACTCCATGTAAAGATTGCCAATCTGGAGTTGGCTTTAGATACGATGGTTCATATCAGTCAAAGGCAAGGGGCTAAAGTGATGATTGCTGGGGTGCAAATACCTTCCATTCCTCCGGCGATCACTCTCCTGGATGGGGGTGTGTTTATGCGTTTTCATGGTATTTTTTCAGTTGTGGCCAAAAAACACTCGATTCCTCTCTGGCCAAACCTCCTACAAGGCGTTATTGGTGAACTCAATTTAAATAGTGCTGATGCTCTTCATCCTAATCAAAAAGGACATAAGATTATGGCTCGTAACTTCTACACCTTTTTAACCAAACAAGGGCCGCCAATATAATATCGATATTAATATAGAGTGTTCTTGATAACATTTATTTGAGGTTGATGCTGTGCTCCATATTTTTCCCATGAAAGAACTTGCGTTACTGTTAAACCGGCTGCAGGGCAGGTATGTTTACTTAGTTTTGATGCTAGTCATGTCGGTTGTTATTGTGTCGTGTTCTCCGCCTGAGGACAGCGAGGAGCTTAGGAGCTCTCAAAAAAGTGATGATCAAACAGGCGAGGAGCAGTCAGATCTTAATTCCACTGAAGCGCCAGCCATTATTACTAAAGATCACCCTGCGCGTATACTGGTGTTGGGGGACTCCCTATCGGCAGGACATCTGTTGGCTAGCAAAGAAGAAGCATATCCTCACTTAACTGAGGTAATGCTCAAAGCTCAAGGCTACAATGTGACAATGGACAATCGTAGTGTGGTAGAGTTGAGAGCCGAAAATGGTATTGTAGAGTTAGAAAAATATTTTGCCGGTGAGTCATCAAATGCCACTCATATTTTCCTGGCTCTCGGTGTGAATAATGGTTTAGATTTAATCCAAGGAACGGGTTCGGATGAAGTAGATAAAACTTTGTTCAATATTAACCCCCTGGAAATCGCTTTACATGCCATGGTTGGGAGGAGCAAAAAGAAAGGTGTCGAAGTGATGATAGCCGGCGTACAACTACCCAAAAATTCTGGGACAAATATTTCAATTGATGAACAGATATTGAATAAATTCCATAACACTTTCATATCAGTGGCCCAAAAACACTCAATACCTCTGTGGTCTGATATTCTCAAAGGTGTTACGGGTCAGAAGAACCTCATTCATGACGGTGATGTTTATCCTAATAAACAAGGTCATGAAGTCATTGCTAAAAACTTTTATACTTTTCTCACCAAACAAGGTTCATCTAACTGAAATAAAGTTAGCTATTTTTAGCACCAGCACAATCATCCTGAACACAGCGGCCAAATAACTCTAGTTTGTGAGAAACGAGCTCAAATCCTAATTGATTTGAGATCAGGATCTGTTTTTTTTCTATGTCGAGATCTTCAAACTCTTTAATGTCACCACAGTCAAGGCATACCAGGTGATCGTGATGCATGCTGGGATACTTCACTTCATAAACAGCATTTTTCATCTGAAAGTTATGCTGTTCAAGAATGCCCGCTTCAACCAGGAGACCAATGTTCCGGTAGATAGTGGCTAGCGCTAATCGGTAGCCTTGTTTTCTAAGATCCTGGTGAATATTTTCAGCGCTCACATGATCGCCTTTATTGAGACTGAGAAAATACTCTAAAATAAGTTGTCTTGTTTTGGTTTTTTTGAGGATATTATTGGTTAAAAAAAGCTCCATTTTGTGCATAATTAATTTTTTTTCCGTATGATTAACCTGATTTTGATCTTGTTTTTGGCCTTTCCTGGTTGTTGGTGCCTGATGTTCAGGTTCTTGGTGAGCTGTGTCGTTGGCTCGCTGGTGAGGTGGGTGTGTCATAATGAGACTTTCGATCAATATAATGTCGGAGGCTTCAACAAAACAGCTCATCCAATGCCAAGGACATGAGAGCAAAACTCATTTCTTTAGGATTATAGAGTGTATGAGTGTTATCAACAAGGCTCTTTTTTATTATGGTCATAAAAAAGCCCTGGAGGTGTTGCTCCAGGGCTTTAGGAATATACCAGCCATGATGGGCTGATTAACGCAAATCCTCCTACGACCCAGCCTTAGTCGCTTAGGTTGAATATAGGGGTTTTTACGGGATATTTGCCGAACAGCTCTTGTGTTTTCCTTTTCTGCTTGGCTTTCTTTTTTGCTTGTGACATGTGTTTTACTTGTTCTCGTTTGATGCGACGAAGGTAAAGTTTGAGGGTTCGTCGATCTTTGAGCTTGGCCACGAAAAAAGGGAGAAACATCAATAAGAAC
Organism: Pseudomonadota bacterium; assembly: GCA_026710525.1. Classification (GTDB taxonomy): domain Bacteria; phylum Bdellovibrionota_B; class Oligoflexia; order Oligoflexales; family Bin106; genus Bin106. The sequence goes on along the minus strand of JAPOQT010000139.1, from coordinate 2,937 downwards.
ATCACCATGCCAAGGGAAAAAGCTATTTTTAGCTTGGCATAACGAGCCATAGGTTCGCCATCATAGCGGAGCGAATAGAGAGTGTTCCAGGCATGTTGAGCTCTCTTATGATCAGAGCGAAAGAGTCGATCATGATCAGTGTAGGTCATAGCGTATTGTTCTTTTTTGCCGGCAACCAACATATGAATTTGGATCATATTCTGATGATGAGAGACGTAACTGGAATAGACTAATAGGGCTGGTTTTTTCTTTTGTGCTGGTGTTGGTTCGTCTTGATTTGATGGGGGGTAGTTAATTAATTGTGCCCCCAGTATCTGAAAATGATTGAGGGGATTATTTTGAGTAAACTCCTCTTTCAGGGCCGCGATAAATGATTTTTTCCTGATATGATCAATGGGTTCGGTCCACCGGAGTGTTCTCACGATCAGAGATGGTTTAAACCTAAGAACTTTGGTGCCAAGATCGATTTTTTCACGCTTTCCTTCCATTTTTAAGGTTAACCCAGAATCTGGTAGATAATAACCTTGCCAAGTCGGCAGTGTATTGAGGGAAATGGGGGGCTTATTCAAATATATTCGATCACCTGTGGCGACAAATAAGCCTTCAGGAAGAAATTTTACCGCTGCTATACTAATATTACTGAGAAACAGCGAGCAACTAAGCATAATAAAAACACAGCTGACAAAACGCATAACTGACCTCGAGGAGAAAAAAAGCGGGGAACCAACAAAGATACTATAGATCAGTAACCTTATCTCTGAAGAACCAAGTTTCATGAGATGAATCACTTAGTCAGTAGTAGGAGATCAGAGCACCTACTTTATGATTACTCTCCAAGCAATATCTATGCCAAGTAGTGACAGCTTCAAGTTTCTTTGGCATAAAGACGATATGTGGTGGTGGATAATATCTTGGGGTTGATGTTGGTTTTGGAAGTAAGAGAAATTCATGGTAGCTTGCTGCGTCCATAGTGAAAACAGTTGTTTTGGCTTGCCTTACTGGTGCTGGTCATCAGTTGCCGTGATGATATTAGCTTGTTTAGTGAGTTGTAAGCATCCGAGTCATCAGAGTGACCCTGTTGATCAGCTTGAAATTACCTCCTTGAATAGTTTGGCAACAGAAAAATACAGCCTTTATTTAACTTATGGCCCAAGGCCTAACACTTATGAATTTGTGACCTGTGATGCATCAGTACCCCTTGGGGTGGAAAAGACTTGTGGGGCTGAAGGTGAAGAGTCAAGCTGTTTTTTAGAGCATCAAAAACCTGAGCACTGCGTATCATCTTTTTTATCAACTCCTGGCGAATCACTTTGCGTGATTTACGAGGTTTTACGAAAAAGATGTCCAACATTAGGAGAGTTCAAAAAGTATTGTGCCGCTGACTCGCCTTCAGATGTTCATTTACCCACCGGTTATTCATCCCGGCATGAGTGTACCATGGTGTCAGTTCTCGAGAATAGTTGTCCTGTGATTCCTGACGCCATGAAACACTCATGTGAGCAAACATATCAAGCACACTTACAGTGCGATAACGGTGAATCTTGTGACCAGTATGAGCTACTGAAAAAAAAGCGAGCCCCATTGCTCTTAACGAGCTCTAAGCTATATATGGGTGAAGCCCAATCGTTAGCACTCGCTCAGCATCTGAAATATGAGCGATACCTAGTGACTCAAAAAAATAGGAGTTCTAAGGTATTTCATGGTATTGGGACTGGTAGTTTTTTTGCGTCAATATTTTCTCCTCGTTCTCTTACCATGTTTAACCGGGTGGTGCCAAAACGTTTGAGCAAGGACCTGTTTAAGGTGCCTGTGGTTAACAAAACCTTAAATACGAAGCATTTGATTTCAGTAACAGGTTCGGGTGCTGTGTTTAATACTATTAGGGATCAGCAAAAGAGTGATTTTTTAGCTGATATTAACTCATTTTTACCGGCTAACTATTGTCAGGAGATGATTCGGCAACAAATTGAAGTTCCGACCACGATTATGGATAACAAGGAGGGTCTTGACTTTCTTATTGACTGGTTTCCTGGGGTAATGCTGGGAGCTGGTGGAAACGTGATTATCCTCAAGGCGACGAGTGAATCTCATCCGGCAGTCAAATATGGTGCTTTTGTGGTGTTGCCATTTATTTCTTTTTATCTTGCGAATAAATTACAAGATAGTTCACCAGGGGTTATTGAAAAAGAGTACGCCAGTCTCTTTACTCCCAAACAACTGTCGCGTCACGAGTCCCAAGAACTCAGAAAAACGTCGGCTCATATGGCAGATATTCTCGGAGTCCTAGGGCGCTCAATGATCTTTACCTATAAGGCAACCAGCCAGTCAATTGATCAGTACTGTTTACCGCGCAAAGATGGTAACAACTACGTGAGCGAGTGTTTCCCCTTGTTTTCAGGAGACGAAGGCTCTTTGTATGAAGCAGAGTTTGGCGGATTTGATGAAACGGGAGTTGATGTGTGTGCTCGGTATCGCTAAATGATTTAAGATCCTGATTTTAACATGGCAGAGTTAATTTTAACTCAAAATTTCCAGGGTGGTATCACATCAATTAAGGTTGATGTGGACAGCACATCTTAAATCTGATTTTACTTGTTTTACTGTCAATAGTATCATCTGAGAAATGATGCCAAAAAATACTATCATCACGATGATATTGTTAATTAAAAAAAATAACAGACTGCTCAACGGATGACAAGTGATCAGATTTCCAGATAAATGATCTAGCATGAGGTAAGAGAGCAAAGACAGGCTGTACAGAAAAAAGCTAATACCCCATACTTAAGGTAAGTGCTTTATTTTTTTGTATCATCAGTGCCTTCCGGCAGTTGAAAAATTTTTGGTTGAAAGTCAAATTTATTCATACATTTAGATAATGAGAAAGAATCACTACCAAAGGCACTGATGACAATAAGCCCAGCGTCCTCAGCTTGCTTT
>JAPOQT010000138.1 GCA_026710525.1 Pseudomonadota bacterium | reverse complement strand
CAAATTTAATAATGACCATGCCAGATTCCGTGTTATCCAGAGTCACCGGTTGATCTTCAGTATTTTCCTCTTTTTCATTCTCTAGATCTAGATCGCTGAGATCTTCTTCTTCAAAGTAAGGGTCATCATCATTTGTATTTGTACTTACTGTTGTCTCTGTAGGAGATTCTTCTTCATTGTTATCAGTGGTTTGTTGATCTTGATTTGCCTCAGATTGCTCCCTATTATCTGGCTTGTTTGTTGTTGATGGGAGTAATGATTTTTCAGCTTCCTCAAGGTCTTTAACACTGTAGTTATCTGGGGGACTATGCCAGCGGTTAAAATAAATAGACTGCAAAACTTTGATAAAGCGGAGAACTTCAGCGGAAGAATCTGGGGTAATAGTTACGCCTTCAGATGGTAAATTATGAAGCTGGTCCAGTGTTTGCGCAGCTTTTTTACTACCAAGGCGCAATTCATAAATAACCGGATTTTTCTCTCCGGGCTGGGCGTAGTAAATCAGAAACTTGGGAGCAAAGGCACGGACGAGAGTTTCATCGAAAAAATCGACAGCCGTGTGTTTTTCAACCAGTTGATAGAGAGTAAAGTTGTTAATAAGTAAGCTAAAAATTGACTCCGTAGTACTTGATGAAACTTTACTTAAATAAGGGGTATAGCCATAACCAGAAATGGCTAAAAGCTCTAAATTTTCCTGGTTCCCGGTCGTTTCTTCCTGCGCAGAAGAAGATGGCTGAAACACAACCATGACCATGATTGATGTTAATGCTGCCGTAATGAGAGTATGGATAAATCTGACTTGCATAATGTGATCCAAAGAAGAAAGTAAAATGTTGATAGCTAACTTATTCAAAACAAATATTTGTGCACATCTTTACCTAGGAATGTGCTATCAAAAAAGTATCATATGAATTTTATTAATGCAAGTATTTTTATAATTACGAAATTACCATTAAAATATGTTTGTGCTCTACTAAGGTTTTACAGCTGTTTGAAAGGAGCTGAACGATGGTCTTCATGATCATTTAAACATCGTTATCATATAGATTGCCTCCGAATATAGTCTTATGAACGATAATAAAAAACAGTACTCAGATGTCCGAGAATTTTAGCACAGGCTCTACAGATCCTGATTTTGTCCTTATCGCAAATTCAAGTTCAGTAGTATGCGAATCAATTAGCTGTATATTTTGACAATGTTCAGATCCTTGTATCTTTTGATATATCAGGGTTTTCTAGTTAGATTTTTTAAGAATGTACATGTGTGGACCATTTTTATTTGTTTTGATTAATGAAACTGTGGCATGGAGGGGAAAAGTGGGCAACAAAACGATCAAAACTACTTGATAGTCGAGTCGTAGCCAGAAATCAAAAAAAGTCAATATAAAGGATTCAAAGATATTTTTGAAAAAAGTTAAGGTGAATTAGGATTCCCTAGTATAATAGCTAGCGGGAGAAATAATGAATCACCGAACAACAGTGTTAAATTCTCTGGCACTTATGAGGATATGCTTAGCAAATGGCAAAGCTGCCAGAATATCAATGATTTTTTTTCTTGATCAAATATCTGACAAACAAATCTTTGGCATATAAAAGAGCAAGGTAAGGGCCTCAGAACGGTTCGGCATTTCTTGCAAACTTCCAGAATCGGTGCAAGAATTTTACCGTGCTTTCGAAGTCTCATTTCCTGTGAGAAGTTTTCGCATCTATAGTAGAACAATAGCATCATTAACTTTGCTTAATCAAAACTAAATGTCGTATGAATCAAGGGTAAATGCTAACATGTTTTTTGCATATATTGCAAGGAACTGAGAGGCTTCTGTATTTTTTGACAGGGCAAACTCAGGACATGAGGTAAATTTAGTTATTTACATAATTACCCTAAGGCAATTGACAAGCACCTTTAATGTTAAAATATTAAGTTTTTTATTAAATTAAATGTAACCAAAACCGACAGGTCTTGTATGAAAGCAGTGACGTACTAGAATAATGTTATGAAGTTGTGAATAAGGTAATCCTATGCCTATTGTTTATCTCATCGTTCTATCTGTTGCCGTGACGACAAGCTGCAAGCAGGAAGAACCAGGGATAGAGAATCTAGCTAGCACCAAGCACGTCATAAACAGTGAAGTTCTTGACATCGTAGAAGTGAATTAATTTGTAGCTGATACTCATATCACCATCATTACCGACCT
>JAPOQT010000137.1 GCA_026710525.1 Pseudomonadota bacterium | reverse complement strand
CGAGAAGCTGCTATCCCTGAAACACCTAACCCATAAATCACAAGAGTCATGGAGCTGGTCCCAATTGATGACATAGAAAATATTCGAGATCTCGTAGAAACATGCCGCCATCTCTACCATCAATGATTCTATGATCGAAAGTTAGCCCAAGAGTTAAATATAAACGAGGGAAGAATTCGCGGTTAGAAATAGATTGCTGAAAGTTGAGCTCATCAACAGAAGGCGACTCTTTAGGTAACCATTTTGTCGTCAACTCACCAACACTCATAATCGCTGACTGCTGGCCATAGATCACAGCAGTTGAGCTTTGACAACCAAACATGCCTGGATTTGTGACAGTAAATACGCCACCACTTAATTCAGAGAGTGATAACTTTTGCTTTTTCGCTTTCTCTGTGAGTTGCTCTACCCTTTGGGCAATCTCAAGAAGAGGCAGTTGATCTGCATTGTGAATCACAGGTACGAGTAAATTTTCAGTACCGGCAACCACAAAACCTAGATGAATTCCCTGGTGAGTCACACTTTGATTAGCTATCAGAGACGTTCTCAGTAACGGATGTTTTGCCAATACTTGACTGACAGCATACAAAATAATAGCTGTCACCGACACCCTCTGACGACTCTGTTTAAAACCTCGCTTAACGATGATAGCTTGGGTAAAATCAATAGAACGAAATGTGGTTAAATGGAGGTGGTCCTGAACAGAGCGAGTCATTCGCTCAACAATCAATTGCCTACTAGCACTGAGTGGCTCAGTGCTTTGGTCGCCTATATAGCGCTCCATATCATCAAAATCCCTCGCAGTTACGCGACCACATTCCCCTGAGCCTTGAACACCACTCAAATGAGATGGCTGAAAACCAAGATCTTTCATCGCTTTTCGCACTCGTGGACTGAGGGCTGATTTTGGACTATGCCAAAGGCTATCATTCTGATCTGGATCAGAATGAGGGATAACCATAGGATCATTAGCACGACCTAGCGGTAACTCTAATTGACTCGCCCCAAATAATGGTTTTTCAATGTTTACTATCTGACAATCAGAGGATTCACGATAGGACGCCTCTTCTTTTTGGTGACTACTAGGGATTTTTTCAGAAGAGGAGGTCGTAAAAATAGCTATCACATCATGCACATTAACTGTTGTGCCTGGACCAGTGATGATTTCACGCAAATAACCATTTTCCGGACAAGGGACCTCTAGATCAACTTTATCCGTCGACACTTCAAGAAGAGGCTCGTCCTTCAATGCCTTCTGCCCCGGCTTTTTAAACCAACATAAGATGCGAGCACTAAAAACACCCTCACCTAGAGAAGGAAGCACGACCCTAGTGTGAGCCATATCAAGGCCTTTTTATTAGCTATTGTTAAATTATGATCATTATCTTAACAGGAGCGATCACCTCCTGTTAACCCATTTTACTATATTAAATTAACTCATGGAACAAGCTTGTCAAAACCACGAGACATAATACTGGCAAGTCATACCTATTCTATACGTTATATATTGTTATATATTATGATACAAACCTTATATCTTCCGGCAAGACATGTATGGCAAACAGTAATAAGCCAATTCCTCTGATTGAGCTAAATTATTTTTGACAAAAATATCCTTTAAAGACTTAAGGGCATGCATCGTCTCTTGGGCTGACATGGCTTGCGAGCTATTACCTTGAACCATTTGGGGCCAATCTCTGGCTAACTCCTCAGAAGGATCATGCCAAACCATATTCGAAAACCAAGTGAATGGATGCCATGGGTTATCGACAATCTCTTGTGTGTCACTAAAAAACGCCATATAAACACCGGCGAGAATCATCAGACCATAAGCAACTTTTGAACCCACAGGATGACTAGCCACTCCTTGCAAAGCCCTATTCATCAATTTTTTTGACGCAATAATTAAACCAAGGCCACCAATGGTCCCTATTGTCGTACCGGTTGAGGTAATAAAGGCCACTTTAGGTATGCCAATATCTTCATCAACATGGCCAGGAACACCTGCAGTAGCATCCATAGTAGAGTCGAGAACAGTCACACCAGCGATACCTCCTAACACCCCAATTCCTGCTGAAGTACTCCCTGAAATACTGCCGCCGATCATACCCATGCCCATGGATTTATATAGCAGGCGCTGCTCCTCATCATGGATTTTTAATTGGGCTAAAAATTCGTTGGCGTCTTGTTTAGCATCCTGATATGAATAAGGGAAAAACTCATTATGACTCATGTAAAACTGTTCTGAGTCAAGATTTTTAAAAGCATTCACACATTCATGGAGCTCAGCCATCGGAGCTGTGGTAGCGCCTATGACGGCCTGTCCTACGGATCGAGGGCAAACAATAATCGAATACTGTCCGTTTTTTAGCTGAATAGCGAGGTTAAAAGCTTGAGAGCCCTGGTCCTCCATGTCATTACGGTCAAATGAAAAAGCTTTAGGTAAAAAAGAAAACAGGTTTTGGCCCTGGTTCGAGGTGACATTCGAGGAAGAGAGGGGCATGTTACTAGCAGTATTTGATGACTGCTCGTCAAGGGTGTTTTCTTTGGTGTCCGGTTGCTCTTGCTCCTCTTCTTTCATCAACTTGTTTTCAGCTGCAATGAAACGATACTTTCCGCCATTAAGGTTGTTTCTAAGAAAATAATCATCGAGAGCTACATATGATGCTTCGAGTAAATCAGGGTCACCAGACCAACTCTCTAAATTGTCATCAATAACCCCAAAAGCAGAACGCTCCATTGAATTACCCTGTAATTTGGATCTGTGATTCACTGGTTGCCATGAAACTTTCGGAGTTTTAGAAAACTGGGGACATTCTTCTTCTATTGGATTGGCATAGAACCATGAGTTGCCTCGTTTAGGTCGCCACTGAACATCAAGATTTAATCCATGGCAGTTCCAAGTAGAGCCATCAAAAGCGAAGAAAATATGGGTGGTAATATAATAGCCAAGCCAGTTATTATCCGCTGGCACATATTTTTGTTGCGCACCATAACCTTCGGTAGCAGGACCACCGACAATGACGGCCATTCCTTTTCTTTGTAAAGTATGGCTTAAATACTCACTAGCGCCACCTGTTTGACGATCGACAAGAATTACGAGCGGCTTATTCCAAAGTGGTGGTAGGGCCTGGAAAAGAGATGAGCCAGATTGCATAGATACGCGTTGATTAGGACTTTTACTGAAAAAAATCAAATCGCTTTCTTTCATGGCAGTAAACAAAGATATGAGCTTACCAGCACCATAATAATCTCCTTCGTTATTCCCTCGCACGTCAAGGATGAGTGCATCCACCTGCTCTTCATTAGCTAATTTATTAACATGATTACTCATTTCCAAGTACAACTTAACGCCCTGGTCATGACTATGAATATTGGGCAGTTCTAGCACGCCTAATGAAACGACTCTATCTTTGGTAAAATCTTCAAAATCATTCACGTAAGACACAATCCCTGAAGTTTCTTGTGCTTCAATATGCTCCTCTGTGAGAGGGAGTGAGGTAATAGTTTGATCCCGCTCAAAGTCAAAATATACCTTTTGGTGAAAAGCCGTCGCTTTACGATGATCTAAGATCTCACTCGCCTCTGATGGATCGTCAAATTTTGTGTAGTCACTCTGGGAGAACCCAACCTTAAGAGCAACTAATCGGTCTCCAGGCTGTGCCTCAAGCGGCGGTTCATTCTCTTCGGTGGTTGTTTTCTCCTTGAGTGATGGCACTTTAGAGCCAAAGACAAGGTTGGCACCAAGATCAACCAAAAACAGGGGATGATGATGGGCCACTGAAATCAGTTTGTCATTAGGATTTCTGGCATGAGAGAAACCATACCGACCCAGACCATAGGATGAATGTTTGTCGAGGGAGCGAGTTAAAGCCAGCAAACTGAGGTGAATAAGATCTTCTCCAGTGTAACCGGCATGTTGGACTAACTCATGATGATAACCATCACGTACAAGCTCTGTGAGCTCTTCTTGGCTCATGGGAAGATTCAGAGAGCTGAGAAATATGAGTTCTTTGATCATCACCTGGTCCATAGCATGTTTGGGATTCGTGGGATTTAATTTTCTTAGCAGCTTAATAAGCTCAGGGGTACGTTCATCTCTTTTCGCCATCCAACTGGCAGATATTTCCTCTAGTGACTCGCAGTTTCTTCTTTTAAAACCAATATGGAGTGTGGCTTTATAGTCTTCAGCTAAGCTTCGTCGCTCATCCTCTTGCCAGTATAGTCCATGGGGATCAAGGGTATGAACCCAGGTATTCCACATATGAGCCCCCCATTTCTGGTTCAGTTCATTTAATCCGTTAAAAGCAGGATGATCAGTGAGTATTGCAGAAACTTTCTGGAAAAAATCATCACAATCACTCTGACTTATTTTAACCTCCCCCCCTAACACCCCTTGATTACCGCCGGTCAAACCAAAACTACGACCTGTTATCTCCCCCCGATCACCATTATTACGAGGGTTATTTTTTTGATCTCTAAACTCAGGACCAGGCACAATGCGCCGCTCAGATGAGCAACCGATAAACAAGAAACAAGAAACAGCCACCCACAATAAATACTGACCCACGCACTGTTTGAAATCGGTCATGATCAACATAATTAGCATCCTTTCATTTATTTTGTCATGATAGTGAATGAGGGTTTATTTACGTCATCCCACAAAAATACACCACAAAATTCTGTTATTTGCTACTGAAAAAAAATCAACCAAAGTGAATAAACATCATTCACTGGCACTCGCCATAGTGAAACACTATCTCACAATTGAGAATGATTCTCAACTAAAAAAATCACTTCCATCATAAAAAATAAAATAAATAAAACTTATAGGAACTGATAATATTTAAATTTATCTAGTATTTATATGATATTACAAATATTATTTTTAGAGCTAATCAAGAATTTTATTTGCTGTCATATTAATCCGACGAGGGCATTGATGCTCCTTTAATCAATGTCACCTTAAATTAAGAAATAATCCTTATGCATCTGATTTTTAATTCACAGCTAACCCTGTTGTTCTTTTATTCTGTTCGCCTGTGCTGAAAATGCTTTTAACCAAGACAAATTGTCAACATCTTCATCCTCAGACGCCCAAACATAGATGAATGTGGGCAGTAACTATCGAGTTAAAAAACTTATTTCTGTGAGTAACACAGAAAACTTTACCGCCGCAGCCCAAACATTTGATCACACTTTAAATGGCAAAAATGGCCGGTTCGGGATCACGCTAGGTTGTGAAGGCAAAAAAAACACCCACGGATCCTCGCTCGGTGACCAGCGTCCCGGTGCGCATTCTACTACTAGCCGATCAGTCTCAAAATATGTTACCTAGTAATGATCAAATTCACACTGTTATTATGGCCCTTGGTAAGATTTTCAAGGAAAAATATAGAACTGCTGACATTAGGATCACGGTGATGTCTTCATTCCACAAAGACAAGCTGGAAAAAACGAAAGAAATGAAGGGTCTTGGCGTCTCAGTTAATACGACTCACATACACTCAGCAAATATTTTTGCCACTGCTAGAAGATTACTCGAAGGAACTAATAAAACCAATACATTCTACAATTATTTTTCCCATGAATCGAACAATATTATTGCCGTCATGACTGAGGGTGTTAATAGTCATGATCAGGGGAAGATAGAGATTCCCCAACTTGAAAATGATGTTATAACTTGGCTAAAGACTTCACATGACTCAAGTTTAAAATCATTGTTATTCTACGGCTTTTTAAACAAAGCATTCGACAATTTACGACCCTTTCCTAAAACGAGCTACCATACCTTAGCCCACTCCCTGGGGGGCAAACCTGAGGAGCAATTGTTTGATGTTATGAGAGCATGTGAGGGT
>JAPOQT010000136.1 GCA_026710525.1 Pseudomonadota bacterium | reverse complement strand
GACCATCAGAAAATACTCTATCACCTGAGTGAGCAAATTCGTAAGCGAGACCACCTAGTCATTTGTCAAGATGTAGACGACTCAAACACCGATAGTCATGGATTTAGCAAGTGGCAGTTTATGCCAAGAACAATATCAGCTCTTGATTTCGACACTATTTCAACCAAGCAAACATTTCTAGGTCACGTTTTTGATGCCCCTTTATTTGTGACGGCTATGACTGGTGGTATTGAGCTTGGCAGTATGATTAATCGGGTGATTGCTAAGGCTTGTCATCAGTTTCGTATTCCCATGTCGGTTGGTTCCCAAAGAATTGCTTTAGAGCAAATAAATTTTGCTGAGCAATTTATGGTGAAAGATCATTTTCCTGATCTGTTTCTTATTGGCAATATTGGCATCTCAGCACTGGCTAGTTCATCATATCTTGATCAAGTGAAGCGGAGTATTGCTATGATTAAGGCAGACGCCTTAGGGATCCATTGTAATTTGCTCCAAGAGCTCATTCAGCCGGAAGGGCATCGGGACTATAAAATGATTTGGCATCATTTAGAGCGTTGTGTTAAGGAGATCCAGATTCCTATATTGGTGAAAGAAGTTGGTTGTGGCATGGATGTGATTACGGCAACACGACTAGCGGCTATAGGGGTTAAGGTGATTGATGTTGGTGGTATGGGTGGTGTGAGTTGGTCCGTGGTTGAAGGTCGACGTGCAGCCGATCTGAGTCGCAAAAATCTAGGTTCTTTATTTCAGAGCTGGGGATTATCGACAGCCCAAAGTTTGATGGCTCTGAAGCAGGCGTCATTGGGAGTATCCTTAACAGCTACTGGTGGTATACGGGATGGTCTCACGGTGGCGAAAGCCCTTGTTTTAGGTGCTGATATGGTGGGTGTTGGTATGCCAGTGCTCAAAGCATGTCTTGCTGATATTGCTCAACAGACCAAGGCAAATCCCAAAGACATAGAGGTAGATAAAGAGCTCATTGATGGTATAAAAATAGATCATCTAGAGTCATTTTTTAGTGAGATAATTCATGGTTTGAAGATCACACAAATGCTCACCGAATCACAGTCAATAGCTGACTTAAAAAAATCTAATCTTTTCCAAGTTGAGGGATAGTTAGCAGATGACCACCATTAATCCCCTTGATGAACAAGTGACTGACGAAGGGTGGCAGAGTTATTTTGATGGTCGTTTTGGCCATGATTTAGTCAGCAAATCCTCAGCTTATTCTGGTTTTTTTAAGTTAACTAGTAGCGAGAGACAGAAGGTAATCGCGGACTTTGCCGGGCTCATAGACACAGACTTAGCTGAGCTGTCACAAGCTTTTGGTAGTGAATCAGGGCGAGAAGAGTTTGCTGGTCAATCTGTTGAAAACTCCCTCGGGGTTATGGCACTTCCTTTAGGTGTTGCTTGTTATTTTTTGATTAATAAAGTCAACTTTTTTATTCCCATGTGTGTGGAAGAAGCTAGTGTGATTGCTGCTGCCAGTCATGGTGCTAAATTAGCTCGCGCTGGTGGTGGTTTTACGACGAAAGCCATGCCACCTGTGACCACCGGACAAATTCAGCTCCACTGGCCTAACTGGCATCATCGTCTTATCACAGAAATCGACGTCACATTAAAGCAACATCAAGATGAGCTTTTAGCAAGAGCTAATGTTTTAACGGAGAATCTGAGAGCTAGGGGAGGCGGTATTCGTCAGATAACTTGGCGATTTATCCCTGAGATCCAGTCGTGTATTATTCATGTGGATGTGGTCACTGTGGATGCCATGGGGGCTAACATCGTGAATCGTTTGTGTGAAGGTTTGATGGCCTATTTGCGCCAAATATTTGCCCGTCAATCTGATCCAATGAATAAGATGACAGAAGGCTTGCAAATTTTAACCAACCTTGCTTTAGGTCGCTTGGTAGAAGCAAGGTGTCGTATTCCGGTGACGGCTTTTGGTTCTGGTGAAATAG